>JAUYJN010000035.1 GCA_030700255.1 Candidatus Peregrinibacteria bacterium
GAAGTACACATTTCAAAGCGTTTTCATGGAGATTGAACTTTGAAATACGGCATTCGACGCCCGTTCCCGGGAATGACGTCTGAAGTACGGCGTTCAAGACGTGTGCGCGCACAGCATTGCCCAATTTGTTTAAAGAACCCAAAATCGCACCCTTTCAAACCAAGCAGATTCGTAAAATCTGGCATGAAGAACAATGGTATTTCTCCATTGTAGATGTGTGCTCAGCACTTACCGATAGCCCCGACGCGGGAGCGTATTGGAGAAAGCTTAAACAAAGGCTGATAGCCGAAGGAAGTGAAGTCGTGACATTTTGTCACGAGTTGAAATTACTCGCGCCTGACGGAAAAATGCGAAAAGGAAAAGCCCAAAGGCATGCCTGAAAATAAGAAAGTGGCAAAACGAGGCGGAGGCGTGGCAAGAACGGCACGCAAAGAAGCAGAAAAAGAACTTGAACGAAGTGTTATTTCCGAGAAAAATTATTTACAAAATGAAAAGAACAAGAAATCTCTAAAACTAAAAAATGATAAGTAAATTTTTATCCAATGATTCGTACTTTTTTGGCGACCAGAATTTCTTGGATCAAAAAAATGCAGGCGAAATTCAAAGGACAGGAAAGACGAAAAAAAGAATATTTGGCTTAATCTTGAATTAGCAAAAAAACTGGAAAGCTGCATTGAATATGTTATTTTGCACGAATTGCTTCATTTTATTGAAGAAAAGCATAGCGAGAAATTTACAGCATTGCTGAATAAATACATGCCAAAATGGAAAAAGAAATTTGAAATTTTTATGAACAAATTTATATCTCAATTCTAAACAGGCTCGGCGATATTCCAAATAAGTTCAAAAACGATATTCCTCATAAAATGAGCGATATCTCTGTTTTCTATGATAGTAGTGGTCAGTCTACCCTCCGTAAAAGATTTAAGTGACACCGAATCATTCCAGGCAAAAAATCCGGACCTCCATTTTAAATTAGCCGGAAGTAAGCGAATTCTAATCTTATACTGCTTGGCTTTTTTGTTCACACGGTATGCAAAATCACACGGAGGAAAAATCAATCGAGTATGAATTCCCTTCGCCGCCCGACGAACAAAATAATCTTCCAGATAATCCGGATCCAACAGTTGCGAGAACAAATCAACATAAGTGAATACGAGGAGTTCCCCCTTCGCGGTGAGCGATTCTTCAAGCATACGTTTAAAACCTTCAACATCTTCATATAATTTTACTGTGGGCTTACCGATCTCTTCCGCTCTAACGGATTGCAAAAGCTTCACGGCGAAATCCACATTCGCCTCTATGAGAGTAAGTTCGTTTTTCTTTTGTTGTATCAGCTTATAAAGCACATCCGGCTCCTCCGCCACAATCAATCTCTTCTTACCTCTGCGACTCTCGGTCACAAAACCTTTTTCTATAAGTTGCTCTATCGCACTGTGAACGGTCACTCGATTTTGTCTCAATTTTCGCGAAATTTCCTGCACGGTAGCAGGCCCCATTTGAAGACATTTCACATAAATCTGCGCCTCTCTGTCAGAGCATCCGAACTGCTTGAGTTGAGCCTTGATCCGAGCCAGATCTGCCGCCTGTAACATAAAAAAACGATTAAAAATAAAAGAATGTAGAATTGATTTCTACATATATTTTAGCAAACAACTATCGCTTTCACAAGCCAATAACCCTGAAAATCCAAACCATACCGCACAAATATGATAATTTTTTATGACAGAATAAAGAAATGATATACAATGTAATATCAAACGCTAACCCAACACATTATGAACTTCATACAAGAATTTCAAAAACTGCTTCTGGAAAAGCCGCGCTACAATCTAAAACAAGTCCAAACTGAAAATTGCGGCTACGCGGACACCGCCATAAAATCAAAAAACTGCTACTACTGCTTCGGAGTATTTTATTGCGAAGACGTATACTACGGACGCTACTCGCGCAAGTGCTCCGACTGCACCGGAATCGCAATGTGTAAAGGTTGCGAGTGGTGCGTCGAATGTGTCGACTGCGTGGATTGTTACATGACATCCAACAGCAAAAATTGTTCCGCATGCATAGACTGCGATTATTGTACCGACTGCCACGGATGCGAAAATTGTTTCGGATGCACGGGATTATCGAAGAAAAAATTCCGCATGTTCAACGAACAATTGAGCGAAGAAGAATTCAAAAAGCGTCGCGCGGAAATCGATCTGGCAAATCCAAAAACGCAAATATGGCTAAAACAAAAACTGGAAGAAGTGAATAAAATTGCGATACACCAAGGGAATCATCAACTCATGACGGAAGGATCGGTCGGTGAAAATATATCCGAATGCAAGGACTCGTTTCAATGCTACGATTCGTTCCTTCTCGAAGACTGCTACTACGTAGTCGAAGCCAACGCCAACAAAGACTGTTGCGACTTGACGGTATGTTTCGAATCCGAGGCTTGCTACCAGTGCATACACTCTCCGATGAACTACAATTGCAATTTCGGACTACATATAGACCAATGCAGTGATTCGGAATTCATAGCGTACTCCAAAAATCTAAAAAATTGCTTCGGATGCGTGTATATAGAAAACAAGGAGTACCACATACTCAACCAACCATATTCTGAGGAAGAATATCACAAAAAAGTAGCTGAAATAAAAAAAGAACTCATGGACCAAAACCTATATAATTTATCACTCTTCTTTATTTCGGACTATGAGAATCATAGATGGGCAAACGAAGAAGATCGAACGATTGAAGCTATGGCAACCATACTTAACTGACAATTTTTATTCACAATATAACCAACATTACCATGAACGCACAAACTCAAGTACTCAAATGCAAAAATGAAGGATGCCAAAAAGACTTTACGGTTATCCCGCAGGAAGCGGATTTGTATAAAAGAAAAAATCTTCCGAATCCGGATTTCTGTCCGGAGTGTCGACACAGGCAACGTCTCGCTCTGCGCAGTGAACGCAAACTATATAAGCGCACATGCGATAACTGCCAAAATCCCATGCTCTCGACCTACCCCGAAACCGCCCCATACAAAATCCACTGCCAAAAATGCTTCTGGGAAAACATAGGCTAAATTCCAAATCACTTATCATTTACATGATCGAGACGTGATTTTTCAAGGCTGATAATCTCTGAAATGGGCAATCCTTCATCATATCCGTTCACTTGTTCAAAACTTATCCCAGCCTTTACCAACTCAACAATCCCATAGCCGGGAAATCTCTGACCATATCCATTCGCTTGTTCAGAACTTATCCCCGCCTTTACCAACTCAACAATATCATAGCTGAGAAAGCTCTTATCATATTTCAACAC
>JAUYJN010000036.1 GCA_030700255.1 Candidatus Peregrinibacteria bacterium
AACAGCTGTGATGGTTCCTTTGCACACTGGAAAGGCAAGCTGGGGGTTCACAGAGGATTGGCGAAAAAAAGGAAGCAAAAGATGATGCATTATTTACTCGAAAATTCATAACATCAGCCCGCAAAAAATTCCCTTATCCCGAAAAAAACAATTTATATATCCAAATTGCTAACGCCCTTTGCATGTGTCTGAATAAACTTCTTGCGTGGAAGCACCTCTGACCCCATAAGTGTGTCAAAGATTGCATCTGCACGTTCAGCATCTTCGATTGCTACGCGCAACATTGTACGTCTGTTTGGATCCATAGTAGTTTCCCACAGTTGCTCAGGATTCATTTCTCCGAGACCTTTATAACGTTGAATATTTTGAGTGGAAATATCTTCACGAGCAAGGATTTCCTCCATCTCTTCTTGAGATTGTGCATACCAGATTTGACGACCTTTTGACAGTTTGTACAAAGGTGGCTGAGCTATATATATATGACCGGCATCGATAAGCGCCCTGAAATAACGATAAAATAAAGTAAGAAGTAAAGTACGGATATGAGCTCCATCAACGTCCGCATCCGTCATGATAATTATCTTTCCGTAACGGATTTTATCAGCGTCAAATGTCTCACCAATACTTGTACCAATAGCAATAACCAAAGATTTAACTTCATTGTTACCCAAAATTCTATCAAGACGAGCTTGTTCTACGTTAAGAATCTTACCTCTAAGTGGAAGAATTGCTTGAAAATCACGATTACGTCCCTGTTTCGCTGAACCACCCGCAGAATCTCCCTCTACAATGTATAACTCAGTCTTAACGGTATCTTTGGATGAACAATCCGCAAGTTTACCAGGTAGAGTCATACCTTCGAGCGCTCCTTTACGGATAACCGTATCGCGGGCAGCGCGCGCGGCCAGCCGCGCGCGAGCAGCTAACCTACATTTACCAATAATTGCTCTCGCATCAATCGGATTCTCTTCCAAATATTGAGTCAAAGCATCGTTTAAAACAGAGTCTACAGCCGATCTCATCTCAGCATTTCCCAGTTTCGCCTTAGTCTGGCCTTCAAACTGAGGATCAGCAAGTTTTACAGAGATTACAGTAGTCAAACCTTCACGAACATCATCAGATGATAAATTCTGTTCCTTATCTTTTATAAGTCCGGCACTCTTCTCATAAGAATTAATAGTACGCGTCAAAGCAGCTTTGAACCCGGTAAGGTGCATACCTCCCTCATGCGTATTAATATTATTTGCAAAAGTAAAAATATGCTCCTGAAATGAGCCGGTATATTGCAACGCAATTTCAACAGTACCATCTTCAGTCTCTTTATCTACATAAAATATCTCTGTCAAAGACTCTTTATTCTTATTCAAATGACGAACATAAGACTTAAGACCTCCTTCAAAATGAAATTGATATTTCGCCTCCTTACCTTCACGTAAATCTTGCAGACGAATATGAACACCCTTTGTAAGATAAGCATGCTGTCTAAGCCTATTCAAAACAGTCATAAAATCAAATTCTATAATTTCAAATATTGTTGGGTCAGGGTAAAAACGAATAGTTGTACCGGTTTCATCTTCCGGAACAGTACCAACCGCCTTTATGTCTTCAACCGGATTACCACCATCTTTGTATTCTTGCCTATAAAGCTTACCATCCCTCTTAACTTCAGCTATAAGAAGAGAAGAAAGTGCATTTACAACAGAGACACCTACTCCATGCAGACCTCCTGAGACTTTGTAACCTCCTCCACCAAATTTACCTCCGGCATGCAATATGGTAAGTACTGTCTCAAGTGCCGATTTACCGGTCTGTTTCTGTGTATCAACCGGGATTCCACGTCCATTATCACTTACAGATACACTACCATCCTCATGAATAGTAACATCAACGTCAGTACAATAACCGGCCATCGCCTCATCTATAGAATTATCAACAATTTCCCAAATTAGATGATGAAGACCGGCTACATCTGTAGTACCAATGTACATACCGGGCCTCTTCCTCACGGCTGAAAGACCTTCTAATACCTGAATATTGGACGCATCATAACTTTGATTCATATGTGTTTCTGTTTAAATTTACAAGGTCATGCGGAAGCACACTCCGTGCTAAAAACCAGAACGAAATATACTGAATTGAAATCTAATGTGCAAGAGACAAAAACAGCTTACTGTCTCTTAACTTTTTGCTTCACCTTTGGAGTAATGGGAGCGTCTTCAATAAGAAGCTTTCCAACTACGGAATTCAATTTCTCAGCCAAACCATCAATATCAAATTCCCCTTCAAGATACATTTTTTTAGTTTCGGTCGGAGCCATGCCTACCACGTCCGGAACATTTGCTTCTACAACAATTTTCTTTAATCGATCATGAGTATTATCAAATTCAAAACTAAGAACGTGAGGAAATTCATCTAATTCAACATTATTAACATAAAAACGATTTTCAAGTAGATCAAGGATTTCTATATCTGATTTAGAAATAAAGAATCCAAGCTCACTCAATTCATTGACAACAAGTGTAATTGCCAGACTTTCAGAAGAAGAATAAGAAACGTTTTCAGACAATTCTTCACTTATAACAACTTCAGTCTCTGAACGGGCGGACTCAACCTCATCATTTATCAAAGCAATTGAATTAACAACTTCTCGCAACTTATCAATATGAACACCTTTATTTAATTTCCGCTCATTTACAACGAGGTCATACATCAACTTCGTTTGATTATCGAACATACCGGAAAATATATTTTGACCAACATTACCTTTTTTAATTTCAAATAAACGATTTTGGTCATCGGAAAGTGCACCAATTGATTCCGGGTAAATTTTACGTTCAGTAAACTGTTCATATACAGAAGCTATAAGCTTATCTGTATCAACACGCTTTACCTTTGAACGACCGGGCTGAACCTTTTTCAAATATTCTTGAAGATCACCCCAATCCACCCTACTCGCTTGGAAAGCCTTGAAAGCCTCCTCAAACCCACCCTTCAAAAGAAGGTATTCCGGAGATGCATAAAATTCAAATAACAAAGTTTGCTCATCGATTTCCGCATCAAAATATTCATATATAGCAACGCGGTAAAGTGCCTGATTTCGCACACTAACAACGTTTGCAAGCATAGCTTGCCCAAGAGCTACACCGTTTTTACGATCTAACTTATTGTTTTGAATAAGGTATGAAAGTCTTTTTAAGATTTTTATTCTATCTTGAATAATAGTTTGTCTATTCTCTTCCATCTCCAGTTTATCAGTAGATAATTCGATCAGTTTTTGATCTACAAATGTTAGAGTATCAAAGAAATCTTCAGCATAAAAATCAGAATAACGTGCAAAAAGATTCGTAACATTTTGACGAATAGTTTCAACGGCACTGTAGTAAGGTTGGAGATCCTCTTTGTTATAAGAACTCAAAAACAGATTCAAACGTGATCCCCATTCATTGAAACTTGTAAGTGCACGACTATATTCAGTACGATCCATCAAATCGTAAACTTCTTCCAAATTACTAATAAGTATCTCCGTCAAACCTTCATAATCCTTATTACTACGCAATGAATCAAATGTGGCATCCCACACGCGCTTTTTACCCGGGTACAAAAGACTTGTTTGCAAAACACCTTGCAACCCCTTCAATTCAGATGACAAATATGCCCTATTATCAAAATTTAAATAACCGAGGCTCGCATGCCAAAACGCATAAAACTGACCTGAATTACGTTCAGCAGCATTAGTATCTTCATTTAAACTCCAAACTTGAGCAATATTAAATATTTTTCCAAGAAAATCCTCCTTGCTCACAATTTTCTTTTGCTTTGAAAATATCAAAGGAAATTTATTTCTCTCTAAATTTTCCAAAAGCAACTGTTGTAAATTTGTAAATGAACCAAAGACGACAGTATCTTTTAATGATGTTATATAAGATTGCATGTAACGATCTGAGTACAAATTATCATATTCTAAATTCTGGCTATAAAATTCGTCTTTCAATAAATCCTCCTTCAAAACAACCTGAATCGGGAACTCTTTTACAAGTTTTGAAAGAAGTAAAGTAGCAAGTTTTTGCGAAATTTTCGATTCAGCAATATCTACACGATTCCCCTCCGGTAAAAAGAAATAATTATAAAAAGAATCACTCAATTTACCTCCTCTTTTGAGTTCAGAATATGGTTTTGACAAAAGCCCTATATTCAAATCATGCATATGATTATAAACATAAAGACGTGACCCATTATACGTCATTTCAAATACGGCATTTCCAGGGATAACAAGCGTTTTATTAGTATAAATATCATATTCAACACTATTGAACACATTATTTACCCAAAGACGCCCGGACTCAAGGTACAGAGTGATGTTTTTCAACATTTCACTAGTATCATCAGAGCCAATAGTCATAGCATCAACCCTAAGTTTTGAACTATTCGCAAGGCGGAAATAACTAACGCCATTTACCTCCAATAATAAATCCGAATCCAAATGGGTTATCAATGTCTGCCCACTTTTAAGGTCTATTGGCCCATTAACGACAGGAGATAAATTACCGCTATTATCCAAAAGCTCAACATCACCATTCGTCTGCATAACATTAAAAATCGTCAATGGTTCTACATTAGAAGATTTCACAAACCGTGCCTCAAACATTATAGATACGCTTAATATCACTAAAAATGCGAGGAAAAGCGAGAATTTTTTGTGAAAAAATTGTTTTAACATAGATTCATCTATTAATCTATATATTCTAGCACAAAAATACGTCAAAAACCACCCTCAAACTCAAACAAACTCATTCATTCTCCCTTTTTTCCAGCATACCTATAATTACAATACGAAAACGCCATAACCTCCACCTATTGCACCGTTCAAATCTTCCATTGCTCCACCTCCCACTATAGCCGTCTTTTCTCCAAATATTTTTCATCCAGCACATGGGTAAGTTCATGATGCTCTTTGCAAAGTTGCACTAAATGTCTCGGATCATGACTGCGACTCAGGCCAAATCGTATCGTATGATGCGTATTTTTCGCATCCCTCATACATCCTCGCACTTCGCATTTTGTACCAGCCCGCGCGCTGATCACTCGCTTCACTTTCGCAGGAATATTTCTCCCGACTTCTTTGCCAATCGCCTCTTCTCTCACAACCTCCTCGCCAACTGTGTTCAATTTCTCCTCAAGCCTTTCCTCCCGTTCATTCAGCATTTTTTCCAAAATTTCGTTCAAATCAAAACCTTTAGATTTAAGCTCATTCAATCTGGTAATAACATTTTTATCCAAACCAAGTTTCTGTAAAGTCTGCAAATCAACTTGCCCTAGCTCACATGTCAATTCTCGATCAGCCATATTCTCGCTTGTAATCAAGACCTCCTTCTTCTCAAATCCCAAATCGCCGGCTTGCCCCAAGTTAGCATCTGTCGCGTAATCATCTTTGTGCGTACGCACAAATATACCTTCACCATGTTCAGGGAGATGAGGCAAGTCGACGGCATGAGATAGACAGCCATCTTCATTAACAACTCCACATCCACTCGCGGCTCCACCAAACAAACTCCCCTCACAAAAACCTCCGCTATTTTCACCAAGTAGATTTTTCATCTGAATTTCTTTTTCATGCCGAACCAGAGTTTCAAGAGCGGATTGCGATAATTTGGAAATACATTTTACAAAATCTGATTCGTTTTCCGCATTTGCAACCGAGGCAACTCTAAATAATTTACTTACGCTCGAATGCCCTTCAACAAAAATATTTCGTAAATCTGTAAGTCCTTCTTCTCTAAATCTGCGCTCAACATGTATCGCTCGCTGCACTTGCTCACGGCTCAAACCAGCTGTGCGTGCCGCAAACTCATAAATAGTTGAAAATCCTTTACGTTCATAAAGACGTCTACTATTTACCTCCGGGAGTAAACCGATAAATTTGCGTTTCCACAGAATCGTTTGAGTTCCATATTTTTGGCAAAGAGTAATAAGTTCTTTATCGGATAATTTCTCCACATCAGAAAGTTTTGTTAGATTTTTCATAAGGTTTTGATTAAAAAATATTGTAGTTTTTTGGTGATTTATTCATTCTAGAAATAAATTAGTAACAACAATTGTACGAGCAAATTATAACATTCACTCACCATTTTTGGTCAAGACTAAAATGCCCGAAAGGACAAGTCACAAGCCAAAAAGCACAACTTTGAGTTGCGCTAAAATACAAATATTACATGGTGAGCGTTGACTTACTTTTAAGTCGTGCTATATTTTTGGATTAAGAAGATACAACACTTAGAAAGAAGACATTCCCTGCTCAAAAAAATGCAACCAACCGAGGAATTATCATTGTTTCAAAAAACCAATTACAAAGAACAAGCGAACCTTTACCTAAACAAATGAATGTTCTACAATCCAACGGCATATATTAAAAAAAAACTCATGAGATCAAAAAACAAAATCAGGACGTATACATCGATAATAGTAAGTATATTCGCACTTTCAACAATAATTTTCTCGGAAACCGCTTCGGCATTTACCGAGGGTAGATATGTAGAATACATCGCGACTTTACGTGCATCCGGAGTAATACAAGAAGAGGTCGATATGAGTGCCCCAATAACTCAATCTCAATTTCTTAGATTTATATTAAGAAATTCACCTGACTTTAACAGAAACCTAAAATTCGATAGACCTGAAAAAAGATTTATTAATGTTTCAAACATTATGTCTTATGCACCATATGCATATACGGCGCTTAAAACAGGAATAATAGAAATGCCTGCTGACAAAAAATTCAATCCTAAGGCGAAAATAAACAAAGTAAAAGGTCTGAAAATGATTTTAGATCTATATGGGATTTCCGCTTCAAGACTTCTAAAACTCGATGGACAATATACAGATGTGCAAAAAGGAGCATGGTACGTACCATATATAGCAAGAGCTATGAAACTAGACTTAATAGAACCGGAAGAATCAAATTCATTTGGAATAAATAGTAATTTAACAATTAAAGAAACAGCTGGAATACTCGTAGAAATAAACAATGTATTGGAAAATCAAAGACAACCAAAAGAAATATATTTAGGCAGTCCAAATATCGAAAATATAGATGTACTCTATGATGTGTACAACAAAATACAAGAATTTTATTTTTACGATAAAGAAATCGACAATGACAAACTTGTATATGAAGCCATAAATGGCTTAGTAAACGGACTGAGCGACAGATACTCTGTATTCAATACGCCACAGGGGACTGACGACTTCATACAAGGCAATAGTGGTGAATTTCAAGGTGTTGGTATGTGGATCGAACGAACGGAAAGTGGGTATACCGGTGTAGCCGGAGTTATACCTGACTCACCTGCGGAAGAAGCCAATATGAAAGTTGGTGACTTAATACTCAAAGTGAATGGCGAAGACATAAAAGGTTGGTCACCGGAAAAAGTAGCAGCCACTATCAAAGGGCCTGCCGGAAGTGAAGTAACTCTATTTATTGAGAAACATCCTGACAAGCGACGTATCAACATAACGGTAAAACGTGCACAAATTGAAATGAAATTCGTAAGTGGGGAAATCATGGAAACATATTACGCTTACTTTGATATAAGCCAGTTTCCACAAGATTTGAAAAATGATTTTAACGAAGTTGCGGCGAAAATCATAAACGATAGAACTAGAGGGATTATACTGGATTTACGGAATAATCCTGGCGGATATGTAACGGCCGCTGAAGACCTTCTAAGTTTTTTTATGCATAAAGGAGAAATAATGTACTACTTGGATTACCGAGAAACAGATCGTGTTGCACAAGCCAAAGCAACCGGAATGTATGCAGACAAATTTCCAGTAGTTGTACTCACTGACGCATCTTCAGCCTCAGCTTCTGAAATAGTAACCGCAGCCCTAAAAGACTATGAGTTAGCAAAGATCATAGGCGACAAAACTTTTGGTAAAGGAGTTGCTCAACAGTTATTTTTCTATGATGATGGTTCATCACTAAAATTAACTATAGCAGAATGGCTTAGCCCAAAGAAAAATCGTCTAAATAAGCTAGGCATAGAACCGGATATCAAAGTCGTAGACAAAGAAGAAACAAAAAACGACGAAGTCATAGACAGAGCTCTACGCGAACTAAAGACCATGCATTCGCTTAAGTAAACTCCGCCCTCTGGCGTAATACCTCTTCCGGATCAGTAGTGACTATCTTGTCTTCTATATATGAAGCAATTATTTGAATTGCTACGTGCTTAAGACCGGCGAAGAACAATCCCTGCCCTACCCCGGAGTTGAGCAACATATACTTTTCTCCTTCAGTAAGATTGAAGAATTTACCGAGGAGTTCAATCGCCGCAGGCGATTGCTTGAGTAGAAGCTGCATTGAAGAATTCGTTACGATAGAACGGCCATGCTCGTGATTCATAAAGTCTTCCACATCTTGCGTGATCGTAGTAATCCCCAAATAGTATTTACGAGCACGTTTCACGAGTCCAAATAGGAATTTGGCACTATCTTCATGCTGCATCAAATTCCAGGCCTCATCGACGACTAGGATACGTTTTTTTAGTTCAGACCGAACCTTGGTCCATACATAATCCAATATAATATACATGGCGATAGGCCGGAGTTGATCTTCGAGATCTCTGATCGAGAAGACCACAAGCTGATTATCAAGATCTATATTCGTAGGTTTATTAAAAATCCCCGCATAAGTTCCGGAAGTAAACTTTTCGAGCCTCTGTGCAAGAGATGTAGCCCCATCCATAGAAGAAAGAACGCTATGTAAATCCTCCATTGTAGGTGGCTCAAAATCCTGAGGATTTGGCGTATCCATAGTAATACCTTTTGTAGAGTATGTATCTATAAGTGCCTTATCAACCAAAGCCTCTTCAGAAGAAGTAATCTCCCCAAGCATAAGCTTAAGAAGACCATTCAAATTTATTACAGAACTACGGAGTAGATCTCCGGGCTGAACATCGTTATCATCGTATGGTTTTGGAAGATCAAATGGATTAATACGTCTATCTGAATTCAAAGAAACATTTAGATAAGTACCACCGATTGCCTGAGAAAGTGACTCATATTCATTTTCAGGATCGATAATGATCACATCTGTACCAGTCATCATAGAACGTAAAATTTCTAATTTCACAGCATATGATTTACCGGCACCGGATTTTGCAAATACTACCGAATTCGCATTCTCCAAAGAGAATCTATCAAATATTATCAATGAATCGTTATGACGATTTAGCCCATAAAGAATACCGTCGTTTGACGTAAGGTCGGTCGAGCTAAATGGGAAAGTTGATGAAAGTGGAGATGTATTCATATTTCGATACACACCTATCTCATCAGTCGCTTGTGGCAGACAAGAATTAAGCCCATGCTCCATGCGCAAATCAGCTTTTTTTGTAAGAACCAGCTTACCTCCAAGTATACTTTCAAGTTGCTTCATTACCTTTTTCAATTGCTTCAAATCATCCGAATAAACGGTAATATAAAGACCAAATTGGAAAAATTTCTCCTGTCCACGTTGAATCTCAGTACGAAGTGACTCAGCATCCTCAAGTGCTGTTTCAAGCGCCGGATCTCGCACACTACCCTTTTCAGCATTCATACGAATAGAAGATTGAATTTGCGCCACTTTAGTCTTGAGCTTTTTCATTATCTTCGTCGAATCTATCGGATAGATGAATTGTGAAATATCCATTGTCACGTCAAAATTTATAAGTGGTGACAACCAATTTGTATCTATGTAACGAGGATATGAATAAACGAAAATCGTCTGACAATACTGTCCTTCTATTCGAACATGATCGTAAGCAACCTCCATAGAAGAAGGAGCAATCAAATCCTTGATCGAAGCCAAACCTTCATTAAATATCTTCTCAGCTTCGATGATTTTCGCCCTTTCCTCCGGAGAAATTTTCTTAATATCAAAAGTATCATCTAAAACTTCTTTAACAACCTTTTCACTTGATTCAACTCCTTTTGCGGCAACTTTTGCCTCTTCATCTTTTTCTTTACTACGAAATAACTTAGAAAAGAAACTTTTTTTCACAGGAGCATTATTAATTTCCTTAGCTTCATCCATTTTTTCTTCAGCCTTCTGCCTAGCCTCTTCCTTCGCAACTTCCATATTCAATGGCGCTTTTTCATCTTCAGAAGACACTTCAACCTGTGGCTCATTATGATCAGCTTCATATGTAGCCTTCACCTCATCTACTTTTTCTAAAACCGTTGCAACATCTTGCTTATCACCTTTTTTTAACCAAGAAGGCACGTCAGTTACAGCATGAGAAATATCATTAGCACCACCCTGAGTATCGTCAGATGTAACGGTTGATTGTGTAAGAGTTTTGTCGTCAGCCATAGCATTAATTAAATCAGTTAAGTATACCAGAAATTAATTATCCCTTCAATGCACCAAGGGGCTATTACAAAACATTCCGCGTCATTTGCAAATCATTTTCACGGGAAGTGGCCGGAAACAAGCAAAAAAGCACTATTTTTTGAAGCTGAATATGATAATATGCCCAGGGTTTTTTAAGATGCCCTTAATTTCCATTAATTAAATACGTAAAAATAGCTTATGTCAGAGCAAAACGAACACAGTGAGGCCCCTGAAGACAAAGAAATCGACAAGGTAGATGAAGTCGAAACGGCTGGTAATGGTGACAATACAACTAAAGAAGAGGCTACTCTTTTTGATCAATACAAAAGAAGGCCAATTACAGAAGAAATGTCAGAATCATATCTAACGTACGCAATGAGTGTAATCGTTTCACGTGCACTACCGGATGTAAGGGATGGTTTAAAACCGGTTCACAGAAGAATTATGTATTCGATGCATGAGTTAGGATTAAATGCAGGATCTAGATTTAGAAAATCTGCAGCCGTAGTCGGAGATGTACTGGCAAAATACCATCCGCATGGTGACACGGCAGTATATGATTCAATGGTACGTATGGCTCAAGATTTCGCTATGCGTTACCCACTCATAAATGGTCAAGGTAACTTCGGTTCGATAGACGGAGATAATGCGGCTGCTATGCGTTACACGGAGGCTAAAATGCAAAAAATAAGCGATGATATGCTCGCAGATATAGAGAAGGAAACTGTAAATTTTAGTGCAAATTATGATTCGACAAGGACTGAGCCAAACGTACTACCTGCCAGAGTACCTCAACTACTCTTGAACGGAACTATGGGTATCGCAGTTGGTATGGCTACTAACATACCACCTCACAATTTAACTGAAATCATCGATGGGGTTGTACATCTGGCAAAAAACGAAGATGCTACTATAGATGACCTAATGGAATTAATAAAAGGACCTGACTTTCCAACTTATGGTTCTATTTATGATGCGGAAGCAATCAAAACTATGTACGCAACAGGTCGTGGAGGAATTATGGTAAGGGCTGAAGCGGAGATAGAGGAGGCGAAAAATGGTAAATTTCAAATAATAATAACTGAAATACCATACCAAGTTAACAAATCAACACTTGTAACTAAAATTGCTGATCTTGTAAGGGATAAGAAGATTTCCGGGATTAGTGATTTACGAGATGAATCAAACAGAGAAGGTATTAGAGTGGTTATAGAACTAAAAAAAGAGGCATATCCTAAGAAAATATTGAACCAGCTTTTCAAGTACACTCAAATGCAAACATCGTTCAACATGAACATGATTGCTCTTGTAGATGGGCTACAACCAAGACTTCTTAATCTAAAACAAGTACTTGAATATTTTATTCTTCATAGAAAAGAGGTTATCGTCAGAAGAACTACGTATGACTTAAGAATAGCTAAAGCGAGAGCTCATATATTAGAAGGACTAAAAATTGCTCTGGACAATATAGACAAAGTTATCGAAACTATAAGAAAGTCAGAGACAAAAGATGAGGCTGGGACTGCATTGATGAATAAATTCGGCCTAACTGAACTACAAGCAAAGGCAATCCTTGAAATGAGGTTGCAAACACTCGCTGGTCTTGAAAGAAAGAAGATCGAAGATGAACTTGCAGAGAAGCTAGCATTAATAGCGGAGCTTGAAGGGATTTTGGCTGACCCTGAAAAAGTTAAAACAATCATGATTGAGGAATTAGAAGAAATGAAAACAAAATATGGAGATGCTAGAAGAACTCGAGTATTTGAACATGCACTAGGTAAATTTTCTAGCAAACAACTTATTCCAAATGAACCTATGGTTGTCATCCTAACCCGTGAAAACTACATTAAGCGAGTAAGCCCAAGCAGCTTCAAGCAACAAAGACGTGGAGGAAAGGGTATTATAGGCGGAACTACCAAAGAGGAGGATGAAATAGCACAAATGATAAATGTATATAATCATGATGAAGTACTATATTTCACAAACAAAGGACGTGTTTTCAAGCTTCCGGTATACGAATTACCACAAACTTCACGAACAGCAAAGGGACAAGCGATAGTAAACCTACTCCAACTTGGAGAGGATGAAAAAATCACTGCAATGCTTAACGCAAAAGAAGATTTGGCCGGTAAATATTTATTCATGGCAACGATCAATGGAACAGTTAAGAAAACACCCGTTGAAGATTTCGCTAATATCAGAAAAACCGGGTTAATAGCAATAAAACTACGAGAAGATGATTCACTTGAATGGGTAAAACAAACAAACGGTAAAGATAAGATCATCCTCGTAACCAAAGAAGGTAAATCAATCCAATTTGAAGAAGAGGATGTAAGATCTATGGGTAGACCATCGCAAGGGGTTCGCGGTATGAAACTCAAAGGTGATGATCGTATTGTTGAAATGGATGTAATAAAGCCGGACACCAAAACGGAGCTGATAGTAATAACTGAAAATGGACTTGGTAAATGTACCGATCTAACTAATTACCGCCTACAAGGTAGAGGTGGTACCGGAGTAAAAACAGCAAGTTTAACTGCGAAAACAGGTAAGATCGTAGGTGCGAAAATTATATACGAAGGACTTAACGGAGACGTGATTGTGATTTCCAAGAAAGGACAAGTAATCAGAATGCCTATTGAAGATATCCCTTCAAGGGGGCGAGCTACACAAGGTGTATACTTGATGCGAGTAAATGCTGGGGATCATGTGGCATCTATATCACTAATACCATATATCAAACCTGAAGATGGCGAAGAAGATGAAGGCGGAAGTGATGATGATATTGATACGAGTGGGGTAGAAGGTATAGAATCTGAGAATAAAGAAGATGTATCAAAAGAGAAGGACAGCGTTCAAGAGGCGTTATTGTAAAGCCTATCAATAAACTTAGTCATGAAAAAATGGAAATACATTGCAGGTATTGCCATAGTGCTGATGCCATACATGGCATTTGCAGCTTCAGATGGAGATTTAAGCCTTACTCAAAGTGATGTTTATCTTTCGAACCCTAAACCGGTAAACTCAAATTCAGTTAGAGTGTATGCAACTATACATAACGCAGGAACCAAAGACACGCTTGGATCTGTTCGTTTTTACGAAGATGCATCACAAAAACAAATAGGTACTGACCAACCGGTTTCACTTATACCTACGCGTGCGGATGATGTATTTGTAGACTGGAATCCAAGTTATGGCACACACACAATAAAAGTTGAAATAATACCATGGACCCCTGAGATAGATGATCCAAGTAATAACATCGTAAGTTTCACAGTTTTCGTAGATCAAGATACTGACAATGATGGTATTGGTAATTCAAACGACATAGATGATGACAATGATGGGATAGCTGATAGCAATGACTTATTTCCTTTAAATAAAAGTGAATGGGCCGATGCCGATGGAGACGGCGTAGGTGACAATGCTGACCCCGATGATGACAATGATGACGTTCCAGACTCAGAAGATGTCTTCCCTTTTGACCCAACTGAAACCTCAGATTTTGATAATGACGGTATTGGCGATAATGCTGACCCCGATGATGATAATGATGGAATCAATGATACTCTGGAAGACATCAATCAAAATGGTCTAGTTGACACCAATGAGACCGATCCATTAAATCCTGATTCAGACGGTGATTCTGTAAATGATGGCGATGATGCCTTCCCGCTAGATCCATCAGAAACAAATGATTTTGACAATGACGGTATTGGTGATAATGCAGACCAAGACGATGATAACGATGGTATACCGGATACAGAAGATACGAATTCAAATAATCAAGGACCAATAATTTCAGTTGGCGATACAAGTAGATCGGTTGACGTAAATAACACCCTTAATATTGATACTACCGAATCTATAGATTTGGATGGGGAAATAGTAAATACAATAATAGTAATCGAAAAGATTGGAATTCCTGCGGCATCAACGTCAAATAAAAACAATAACAGTTCAAGCAATAATACGTCAGACTCCAATGATAATGGAACCATTAATATAAGTAGTATAGATGATATTATTGAACAATATTTTGGTGGTAGAGGGGAGATTATTCAATTAGATAATAACAATTCAAATCTCAATTTCTCTTCAGAAGATAGCATTGTAAAACTATACTCATATATAGGGGATAATTTTCAAGCGAATTTCGAAGAACCTGGCACTTACAAAATCACCGTGATAGCACAAGATGACAAGAATGAAACAAGAAGCAAAGAGATCTTAGTGAAAGTAAGAGATTATAATAGAATATTTAGAATACTACTTATAATTGGAGGAGTTTTGCTTGCAATTCTCATGTCACTTAAGTATATTCTACTGGCAAAAAAACGAGGTAAACACGAGGAAGATAGCGACAATAAGCCGAAAATAGCGATTTTACACGCTAAAAAGAAGACGAAGAAAGTGCAATCCAAATCAAGAAAATCTTAAAAATTTATATGAAAACCGGCATCCATCCAAATTACCATACAGATACTGTTATCACATGTTCATGTGGTCAAAAGTATCATGCTGGATCAATTTTAAAAGAAATGAAAATCGAAGTATGCAGCGCATGCCATCCTTTTTATACAGGTAGACAAGATCATCTTATTGATAGAACCGGGCGTGTAGACAAGTTCAAGGCTAAAATGGATAAAGCAAAAGAATTTCAAGAAAAAAATGCTCCTAAAGTAGAAGTAGATGAGGATGAGGATGAGCAAGGTACAATTGAAGAAGATGTAATTGAAGAAGATGTAATTGAAGAAGATATAGCTAAAGAAGAGACTACTGAAGCGTAAGACATGATGTAGACTTAATACAAGCTTAATATTGCTTTTTTTTAGGAGTGCGCTACGTTGATTGAGCTCATTCTTATTTTTGAATATACGCATATGGGAAATACATTTGGTGAAATATTTAGATTAACTACATGGGGAGAATCTCATGGTGAGGCTTTGGGTTGTGTACTTGATGGCTGCCCGGCAGGATTAAAAATAACTAAAGAAGAAATTCAGCAAGAACTTGATAGACGTAAACCAAAATTCAAGAATCCATCTTCCACAAAAAGAAAAGAAGAAGATAAAGTTGAAATTTTATCTGGAATTTTCGAAGGAGTAACCACTGGAGCGCCGATATCAATGATTATACGAAACACAGATCAAATATCACAAGACTATAATAATATTAAAGATATCTATAGACCGGGGCATGCTGACCTAGCATATGAAATAAAATATGGGATTAGAGACTATCGTGGGGGTGGACGAAGTTCAGGCCGTGAAACGGCTTGCAGAGTAATGGGAGGAATAATCGCAAAAAAACTATTACATACGGTCAATAAAACGGAAATATATGCATATGCAAAAAAAGTCGGACCATTTGAAATCCCATCATTTATGAAATGGGCCCCTCACCTATCCTTAAAAGAAATTAGTAAAAACAATATAGGCTGTCCGGATGCCAAAATCGCAAAAGAAATGGAAGAATATATAATCCAAAAAAAAGAAATTGGAGATAGTGTCGGAGGTATAGTCGAAATACTTATAAAAAATCCGCCAATAGGCCTTGGAGAGCCTTGTTTTGATAAGTTGCATGCGGATCTTGGAAAGGCATTGTTATCAATAGGCACTGTAAAAGCTTTTGAAATAGGTGCCGGATTCGATGTTGCTGAGATGGATGGTTCAGAAAGTAATGACACATATACAAATGCTAAAAATCCAAAACAAGGTGTGAAATTAAGTAAAAATCATTCGGGTGGAATACAAGGAGGCATATCAATAGGACCTGACATAATCATGCGAGTAGCTGTAAAACCACCTTCAAGTATAAATAAAGAACAAGTAACAATTAACAAAAAAGGCGAATCTACTAAAATCAAAATAGAAGGACGTCATGATGCTTGCATAATACCAAGATTTATTCCTGTAGCTGAAGGTATGGTAGCGCTAACTCTTGCAGATCACTTGCTCCGTAATCAGTGCAACCAAGTACTCAAGAAATGTTAACGACGCACTGGAGTGGAGAAATCAGGTACGAATGGTAAATTACTATCGGTCGCAGTTCTTTGCTCCGGCCACGATTTTCGAATCGTCATTTTTGCTTCTGATTTTTTCTCATTTTTTGGATCAACAGATATAACCTTAGCTTCAGAATCTATAAATTCAAAGGAAGCCAAGGCCACATTCTCAATACTATTTATAAGTGGAGCTAAATCTGGAATGTTTTTATATTCGAACAATAAAGCTTTCATATCTTCACTCAATTCACTATTACGCAGAAGCCCTGCAATTGGATAAGTAATATTATTTTGTAAAAGATAACGAACCAAACCTACAGAGACTTCCAACGTCTGCGTTGAATGATTGTCCTTTTCAAAATCATGAGCTTCTTCAATAAAATGACAAATCGAACGTGAACGCTCAAGTCGTGTTTTATACCTGCTATCAGGGAATATAATGTCATCTACGAAAGCCTGAATTCGTTTTGAATCTTTAGTTGGCTCTTCTTTGATCAATGAAAGTACAGTTTGAGTAATAGAAGAAACATCTGCACTTGTTAAATCTTTTTTAAAAATTGTACGACAAATTCTCTTCAAATAAACACGTGCATTTGGCCCTCGACGCAAAGTAAGCATATCCTTAATATACTTTTTCATAGTAAAGTCATCTATATGCTGAGTAGCAAGAATGTTATTTATATTCAAAATAATGCCATCATAGTTTGGATTATCCGATTCTATAGCAAGCTCTTCACCTACATATTTTTCATCATACCATGATATTTTTTGCTGAGATTGATCCGCATTCAAAGTATTTACGAGCCAAAGAGCCGGAGCCTTACCAAAAGTCCCTGCAAGACCTAAAATAAGAGTCAAAACGAATAATTTACGTATTGGATATTTCATGTTTATTTTAATCATCATTGCATTATATCATATATATTCATATTTTGTAAAATATATATATTGACAAAACCATGTATTCCCTCCAAAATTACATATTGTAAATCGTAAAACGCTTGAATTATACAAGCCAATTACTTTAGAATATGGCACCGAGATTTAATTTATAAAAAAATAATTTAAGATAAATTTTCTAACCAAAAAAACTATGAAAAAAATCCTTTTAAGTTTATTTACAATCCTAATCGCAGGATTTGTATTGACTGCATGCAATCTGGAAGTTCTGGAAGAAGGCCTACCTACGGCAAGCGGACCACAAACTATAAAAATTGGATTCTTAGGGCCACTAATCGGAGATGTATCATGGCTTGGAGAAACTGCTATGAATGGTGTTAAATTAGCTTTTGAAGAAGAATCAAACGATAAATATACATTTGAAATGGTAGCAGAAGATGACCAATGTGATCCAAAGCAAGGTATAAATGCATACAATAAACTAAAATCTGATGGAATAACCGCTTTGATAGGGCCCGAATGCAGCTCAGCATTTCTTGCTATAGCACCTCTCGCAGAGAGAGAGCAAATAGTCGCAATCACACCATCAGCCACAAATGCGGATATTGCTGATGCTGGAGATTTCATATTTAGAGTTGTCGCATCTGATTCATTTCAAGGCAAGGTCGTCGCACAGGCTATCTTTGATGCAGGATTTAAAAAAGTTGCAATCAACACAAGAAATGATGCATGGGGACAAGGGCTCACACAAGTATTTACAGAAAGCTTCACAGCACTTGGTGGAGAAGTTGTAACAACAGAAAGCCATGAAGTACTTGCAACAGACCTTAAAACTCAACTTACTAAAATTAAAAACAGCGAGGCGAAAGCAATATATGTGCCAACATTCGCACCTGAAATGATAGTCATGCTCAAACAAATGAAAGAACTTGGAATGACTGACTGGAAAGTATTTGGAGGAGACGCCGCTGCAGATGAAAGTGTAGCAACTACAGTTGGTGATATCGCGGAAAATGTAGTAGTCGCACAAGGTAAAGAAAATAAAGAAGGACTTGGTCAAAAATATGAAGAAACTTATCTGGCAGCATATGGCAAGGAGCCACAAGCATACTCAAAAGAATCATACGATGCGGCGCGATTACTCGCACAAGCAATCAAAACGGTTGGTACTGATTCAGCTGGTATCAGAGATTATCTATATGCAGTTCAAGGTTACCAAGGCGCTTCTGGAACTATTTCATTTGATGCAAAAGGTGAAATGACAGAAAAAGAAGTTGGACTTTATACTTTCAGAGACAATAAATTAGTAGATTACGTTAAGTAAAAATACGCAAGGTAAAACAAATCAAAATTTAAGAATGCTAGACATACTCCCACAATTAATCATGAATGGATTAATCGCAGGTGCGATTTATTCCCTCGCTTCGCTCGGCCTAAATCTAATATTCGGAGTACTGGGATTTGTAAATTTTGCATATGGAGACATGATTATGGTTGGATCATATTTATTTTTCGTATTTTTGGTTATGTTAAAGATGCCGTTAGTGGTCTCCGCCCTACTCGCAACAATAAGCTTAATCATAATCGCATTTATCATCGAAAAAATAACATTTAGACCCGTAAGAGATAAAAATCCTATATCCGCACTAATCATATCTGTTGGTGTTGGATTTGCACTTAGATCAATAATAGAAATGATTTTTAAAGGAAATATGCGAATATATACAGACCAAGTACATGAAGGACGCGGCCTAATGCACGGACTTATACGAGTAACAGACAACCAAATTATGATAATAGTAACCAGCATCATCTGTATGATTGGGCTTTTTGTATTTTTAAAGAAGACAAAAACAGGCAAGGCAATCCGCGCTGTATCTGACTCAAGGCAAGTATCTGAAATTTTAGGAATAAATATAAATAAACATATACTCATAGTATTTGCGCTAAGCGCAATTCTTGCATGCGTCGCCGGTATTTTGCTCGGATATGAAAATTATCTCCAACCGACAAGAGGAGTTTCTATAGGTATTAAGGCGTTTTCTGCAATCATACTTGGTGGAGTTGGAAGTCTACCCGGCGGACTCATCGGAGGATTTACTATAGGGCTCGCTGAAAACATATTACCGGGCCTCGGCCTCGTCAGCACCGGATACAAAGACTCAATTGCATTTTTTATATTAATAATCGTAATGCTCGTCAAGCCACGCGGTATTTTTGGCATCAGCAAGTCTGAGGACACTCGTAAAGAATAAACTATGAATTACTATCTCACAGTCATAACGTTTGCAACGATATTCACAATACTTTCACAGAGTTATAATCTGATATTGGGATATGCTGGGCAATTCCACCTAGGGCACGTTGCATTTTTTGGAATCGGAGCTTATACATTTGGAATTCTAACTGTAAAAGCCGGATTTCCAATAATTCCTGCTATGGTAGCAGCAGGATTAATAGCTGGGATTTTTGGGGTATTTTTAGGGAAAATAAGCTTACCATTCAAAAGCCACTATCTGGTTATAGTGACTTATGGCTTCAATGAAATAATCAAATCAATCGAATTAAACTGGTCTGAACTTACAAATGGCGCACTCGGAATACTTGGAGTTCCACGCCCGGAAATTTTCGGATATACGCTCAACGATTCATTAAGTTTTTTACTATTTGTAATATTAGTGGCAGCTTTGTGCCATTACATAATCTATAGAATAATAAAATCTCCATATGGACTACTACTCGAAGCTGTGAGAGAAGATGAAATCGCAACAGAAACAATTGGAAGAAACACTGTGCGCACAAAAATTGAAGCGATGACAGTCTCGGCAATCTTCGCCGGCGTAGCCGGTGCTTTGTTTGCAATGCAACTCTCAATCGTAGTACCGGAAGATTACGGTCTAAATACAGTGATCTTTGTACTTCTCATGCTCCTACTCGGAGGCCGCGGGTCCTTCTGGGGTGGCGGAATCATAGGACCTTTTCTACTCTATATGATATTTGAGCCACTAAGATTCCTAAATTTACCGGAATCAATACTCGGCTCACTTAGAATGCTTATATATGCAATATTATTTATATCTATCATGTTATATCGTCCACAAGGGATACTCGGACGAAAAGCAATTCACTTAAAATGTATAAAAGAGGATCGGACTTAACCTTCAACATATGCACGCACTTGAAATAAACAATTTAAATAAACACTTCGGCGGATTAAAAGCCGTAGATGATTGCACCTTCAAAGTTGAACCAAACACTATAGTCGGACTTATAGGGCCAAATGGCGCCGGGAAAACAACGCTATTTAACTTACTTACCGGGGTCATACCATCAGATAATGGTGAAATCATCTATGAAGGTGAAAACATAACTCATATGCCAACATACTTAAGAAGCGTGAGAGGCCTCGCTCGAACATTCCAAGCTATAAGAATATTCCCTGAGCTAACAACGCTTGAAAACGTACTCGTAGCGCTCAAAGGGAATCAGCAAAGTTTAATGCAAATGTTCGGAAATCAAAAAAAAGAGCAAGAACGTCTTATAGATGAAGCGCATGAACTTCTAAAGAAAGTCGACTTAAATGTGAAGGCAAACTGTAAGGCCGGCGACCTATCTTATGGACAACAAAAACTACTTGAAATTATAAGAGCGGTTGCACAAGGTGGAGAATTCATCATGCTTGATGAGCCGGCCGCCGGAGTAAATCCAAATATGCTTAACAAAATAATAGATGTTATCCGTGAACTTCACAAAGAAGGGCGAACATTTCTCATAATAGAACATGATATGGGATTTATCATGAATATTTCAGACAAAGTGGTAGTCCTGGACTTCGGCCACATAATCGCAGAAGGCAAGCCCTCAGATATTCAAAAAAACAAAAAAGTACTCGAAGCATACCTCGGTAAATAATTATAAAATATGTTAGAAATAAACGACATCACAGCAGGTTACGGGGACGGCCCTATCATCATCAAAAACATTTCAATGAATGTGAAGGAAGGTGAAATAGTCACAATAATCGGGCCAAATGGCGCAGGGAAATCAACCGTGCTTCGCTCAATTTTTGGTATAACAAAAATTCACAATGGAAATATAAATTTTTATAATGAAGATATAACAAAGGTTCGCACAGAAGACACAGTTGAGAGAGGAATATGTTATGTTCCACAAGGTAGAAGTATTTTCCGGTCTATGACTGTTGAAGAAAATCTCGAAATCGGAGCTTATATCAGAGATGACAAAAAGTATGTGAAGCAAAAGATGGAAGAAATGTACGGGAAATTCCCAAAACTTTATGATAGGCGTAAGCAGAAAACCCGTCAGCTCTCCGGTGGTGAACAACAGATGGTATCAATCGCACGTGCCCTCATGCTAGAACCGGAGCTACTCATGCTGGATGAGCCATCCCTCGGGCTCGCACCAAAAATCATACAAGATGTATTTAAAATGTTATTACAAATAAAAAAACATGGGACTGCAATCTTGATGGTCGAACAAAACGCAAAAGCCGCACTGGAAATTTCAGATCGAGGGTATGTACTGGAACTTGGTGAAAAACGCCTAGAGGGAGAAGGTACAAAACTTCTGAGTGACAAAAAAGTCGGAGAGCTGTATCTTGGAAAACGCTCTTAAAAGAATAAAATGCTGCACAACCTGGTAAAATCATATAAAGACAAAAAAGGGGAAGTCGACTTTTGGCTTGAAGATTTGCGAAATAAAGTAAAAGGCCCTATTTACAATTCTGTCGACCTACGAAATAGTGGATTCAAAATAGCCGCTATAGATACAAACATTTTCCCGGCAGGATTTAACAATCTATGCCCAAATTATTCAAAAGAAACGGGAATACTATTTAAGGCACATATAAATAAATATTATCCAAATGTTAAGAACATAATTATTTTCCCTGAAGGTCATACAAAAAACACCTATTATCTAGAAAATGTAAGAAAGCTACAAAATATAATAAAAGAACATGGATTTAGAATTTATGTGGCACATTATGATTCGGAAATAGCTGGCACCCATACTACTGCGGCGAGCGAAGAACTCATTATCCATGAATTCAAAAAAGAAAATGACATTATTTTTATAAATAGCCCTGAAACTTTTATCCCGGATATTATCCTCACAAATAATGATTTCTCAGGAGGTATCCCGGAGATATTAAAAAACGTAAAAATTCCAATACTTCCAAATCCAAATCTAGGTTGGTTTCAAAGATCCAAATATGGACACCAGAAACATTATGAAATATTAATCGAAGAATTTGCAAAACTACTCGATGTAGATTCATGGTTCTTCAGCCCCATAACTATAAAAATAGAAAACGTGAATTTTCAAACAAAAGAAGGATTTGAAAAAATAGCAAAAGCGATAGAAGAATTACTCAAACAAATACAAGCAAAATATAATCAACATAACATAAAAGAAACTCCATATGTATTTATAAAAAATGATTCCGGAACATATGGGATTGCGATACACCACGTCGAAAAGCCTGAGGAAATAATTGAGATGAATCGGAAAACGCGAAATAAACTTTCAATCGGGAAAGACAAGAAAGCTGTGACAGATATTATTATTCAAGAAGGTATCCCAACTGTTGAAAGATTCAAAGGATTAACCGGTGAACCTGTTATTTATCTGGTTGGCAATAACGCCACTGGTGGTTTTTTCCGACTCAATGAAGACAAAGATGAAAAAGGTAATTTAAATACCGGTGGAATGAGGTTTACCAAATTATGCTTCCATGAAATGTTAGGCTATGAAAACAACTCCACAGATTGTGATATAGAATGTTTAGAAGAGTTGTATTTCAAAATTGCAGAAATCGCATCAATAGCCTCAGGTATGGAAATGCTAGAGCTCGAGAAAGACATAACCAAATAACAATGCTAATAACTTTTATAATAAATCCGATTAAAAAACTTCATCCGAAAGATGGGAGTATGGAGCTTGCAAGAGTAGCATGCGAAAGAGGTCACGAAGTAATACTTATCGAAGAAGGTGATATCAGATATGAAACTGAAGAAATACTTTCAGAATTCTATAATTTCCCAAACTTAAAAAAAGAGAACTCTCTGTTTGATCTTTCAAAAAGTGACGTCATTATGATGAGACTCGACCCACCATTCAATTTAAATTACGTGTATCACACATACATATTAGACAAGCTTAAAAAGTTAAATTCAAAAATAAAAATCATAAATCCACCGGGAATGTTACGTTCATGGAACGAGAAAATGGCTATATTGAATTTTCCAAAGCTAATACCTCCAACCATGGTTGCAAAAAAAACAGATGAAATATTGAGTTTCTCTCATAAATACGCACATGGGATAATTTTAAAACCTTTAAATGAAAAAGGTGGAAGTGGAATAACCTGGCTAAAACCGGATGACACACATCAAGAAAAATTAAAAAAAATAGCTACAATAACAAAGAGAGAAAAAGAATTTATAATGGTACAAGAATATCTAAAAGAAGCATGCGAAGGGGATAAAAGAATAACGGTTGTAAATGGTAAAATTATCAACTGCATACTCCGAGTACCAAAAAAAGATGACTTCCGAGGAAACATATCTCAAGGGGCGACCGGCCATCCATCAACCGTGACTGAAAAAGAATTGAAAGCTGTAAAAATCATTATAAAAGAACTTAAAAAACAAAAAATATTCTTTGCCGGACTCGATTTTATCGGAGAGAGATTAACTGAATTAAATATCACAAGCCCAATTGTAGGATTTACAATCTTCAAAGGCAGCGGTGAAAAAATAATCAAAGAACTTGAGAAAATTTAAAACATATACATAAATGAGATTTCGTACATTTTCTCTTTTAATAAAACAGTCCTGCCAAGATGCATTTGTATATCGAGCAGAGATCTATATGCAAATAATTGCTTGGTTTATAAGTTTCTTACTTTATTTTTATTTATGGAGAGCGATATTTGCGAGTAACGCAAATATCGGAACTTACACCATAACCACGATGTTAACATACTTTTTTTTGGTACAAGTTATGCGAAATTTACTTTTCTCATATTATGGATTCGTAATAAATAGCGACATTCAAAATGGAGACATGGCAAACTTAATGACTAAACCAATTTCATTATTGCCATATTATTATGCTCTTGAGATAGGTAGAAACTTAGTAAAATTCTTAATAAGTATTATTTCAAATGTGTTTATATTAGCGTTGTTTTGGCAATTCTTTGATTTTTCCACAATTTCAGCCGGATCAATCTTACTTGGATTGCTTGCAGCAATCCCAGCCCATTTCATAAATTACTGCTTCGTAAGCATGATTGGATGCTTAGCTTTTTGGCTCACTGACGCAAATAGATTAATATTCTTTTATTTCGCATTAACAACACTCGCTGCGGGATGGATAGTACCAATAGATCTTTTCCCGGAACCATTTCAAACAATCCTCATGTATACTCCATTTCCATATGCATTTTATTTCCCAATAAAATTAGCTCAAGGCCTACTGACTTCATCTGAAATCATCAGAGGTTTTACAATGCAAATAACATTCTCAATTTTACTGGGATCACTTCTTTCACTTGAAATCAAACGAGGACTCAAACACTTCGAAGGTGTCGGCCGCTAATAAAATACATATGTTCAAAAAAATTATACACAATTCGAAGATCTCCCTATGCCTCTGCTCCATGAATATCAAAATGGTACTCATATATAGAAAGAGTTTTTATATAAGCTTCATCGCAATTATGTTCTGGATGGCAACTTACACAGCCTTAATCGAAGTGATATATGGGCATACAAATGAAATAGCTGGATGGAGCAAAGGAGAAATACTTATTATCCTATCTTTTTATTATTTCATAACGAGCATTGCAAACTTCTTATTTCGTGAGAATTTCGAGGATTTCGGCAACAAAATGCGACGTGGATTTTTGGATCAATATTTAACAAAGCCTGCAATGTTCCAAATCCAATGCTTTTTTGCGAAAATGAGATTCGACCAAATCAGCTCTCCAATAATAGTATTATTTTTATTTTGGTATGGAGCTTCACTACTCACAGAACCACTTCTTTTACAAAATATAATCATAGGATTTCTTTATGCAATTCTTTCTGTGGCATTTTTCTATCATTTCTTACTGCTGGTTGCGACATCAACATTTTATCTGGAAAAAGCTGACACACTCGGGTCTATAATGTGGAACTTATCGCAAGTAGGTAGATATCCAAGACAGATTTTTACCGGATTTGGTAAAGTATTTTTCGAATTCGTCTTTCCTATTGCCCTCATGACATCAATTCCGGCAGAAATATTCGTAGGATTTGAAACGTCAAAAATGCATTTCTTTTTCTTCGTAATAGTACTTGGATTCTGTATACTCGCACAGGCAGTATTTAAAATAGGATTAAGAAAATATTCTTCTGCTAATTAAACAACGATAAAAATATGCAAAACAACCACACAATAATCAAAGTAAAAAATATAAAAAAATCTTTTGAATACTTCAAAAAAGAACAAGGATTAATAGGTTCAATAAAATCGTTATTTTCACGTGAAAAATTATATGCACATGCAGTAGATGATGTAAGTTTTGAAATACAAAAAGGAGAATTCATAGGGTTTATAGGCCCAAATGGAGCGGGTAAAACTACCACCCTAAAAATGCTTGCAGGGATTTTATGTCCAACTTCAGGAGCCATAGAAATCAATGGATTCAATCCATGGGATAGAAAACCTGAATTTCAAAAAAAATTTGGATTAATTATGGGACAGAAAAATCAACTTTGGTGGGACCTCCCTCCAATTGAGAGTTATATGCTTTTCAAAGAAATATATGAAATACCGGAAGCGAAATTCAAAAAAAACCTGGATTACTTAGTTGAATTATTGGACATAAAGGAGATCTTAGAGGTTCAAGTACGCAAGATGAGCCTCGGGCAACGTATGAAATGTGAACTCGCAGGAGCCCTACTCCATGATCCGGATATACTATTTCTAGATGAGCCAACCATAGGTCTCGATGTCGTATCTCAATCAAACATAAGAGAATTTTTAAAAAAATATAATGAGGAAAGAGGCGCTACCATCATACTTACCTCACATTACATGGAAGATATCAAAAGACTCTCAAAGCGTATGATTATGATAGATAAAGGTAAAATCATGTATGATGGATCATTCAAAAAATTCACCGAAGAATATACAAGGAATAGAGTTATAGAAGCGTCATTCACATCTGATATACAAGAAAAAGATCTTGGGCAATACGGAGAGATAATCAAATACAAACCACTAAAGGTGCAGATCTCAGTACCAAAAGAGCACATTACAAAAACTATGGGAAGAATACTAAACGAGCTCCCTGTAGAGAATATTGCTATTCACGACAAGGAGCTCGAAGAAATTATAAGAGAACTTTTTTAGGCTATTTCACATAAGCCTCCCACGCATCATTTTGTATAACGATACGATTTACAAGTGTTATCGCTTCTGCACGAGTTATAGAGGCATCCGGTTTTACAGATCCATCCACGTAACCACGTACATATTGCAAACGTCTTGCCGTCTCAATAAACTTAGTAGCCCAGTGACCACTCGTATCAGAGAATAAACTTGATTTATAGTTGCCAACTTCTTCATCTACAGCGATAAGTAAAACTTTCAAAGCTTCTGCACGAGTTAGTTCGTTAGCAGGTCCAAAGTTATTATCCGCATAACCATTTATAAATCCTTTAAGTTTTGCCGTATATACATAACGTGCGAACCATGCTATCTTCTCAACGTCAGGGAATGGTTTATTTGGAGATACGGAAGGCACATCCACGCAAAGCGCCTTAAGAACAATTGTTATAAACTCTGCTCTATTGATAGGTTTATCAGGATAGAATTTATTTCCTACGTAACCGTCAACAATAGATAATTGATAAGCTTCATTCGCACTATCTTTTACCCAATGTGAAGAAACATCTGAAAATACACCTGATCTCTCAACATAACACGATGCAAGTACTGCGTCAGGCTCTCCATCACTTGATTCAAGTGCTACATCAACAAATGTAGATGGCGTGTGAAGTGTGCTAAATGGAAGCGTATATCCACCGCCGCCACCCCCACCGCCTCCAGAAGAGCTACCTCCTCCGCCGCCACCACCTCCACTTGGAGGAGTCACGATAGCTACGGCCTCACAAGCATCACCTATTCCATCAGAATCACTATCAGTCTGACTAGTATTTGGAATAGTCATACAATTATCTTCATCATCAGCAACGCCATCTCCATCTGTATCTACTACTGGGTCTGGCTCTGGGTCTGGCTCTGGGTCTGGCTCTACAGGTGTATCATCGGAGTCACATACATCACCAAGACCATCATGATCTGCATCAAGCTGATTATCATTCGCAATTAAAGGACAATTATCAGTTGCATCTGGCTCACCATCTCCATCTGTATCTACTACTGCATCTGGATCACCAGGAGACGGTACGGTGAATTCAGCAACATAACAGTTATTATCTTCACCACCTGCACCTTCATCAATTGCATTTGTCCAATCAAGACATACATCATATTCATAATCTCCAGGCATTAAATTTAAACCATCAAATCTAATTTTGCCAGAACTACCTGGGGCATAGAAGGCGGCGGTCTCACGCATATTTCCATCTACCAATGTGAATGTTACAACATCCTCAGGAGCTCCATCCGGAATTTCAATACCATCCATATGAGCCATCAATGCAGAAAAATCGGTAGACCTGTAATCAGCATTGCCATCACCAACGTTTTTAATGTTTAATACAACTTCATTATATTTCCAGCTATAAGTTACATCTACAAATTGAAGATCAGGAGTTTCAACTTCTGTATCCACAGGTGCATCCGGCTCATCAGGAGACGGTACGGTGAATTCAGCAACATAACAGTTATTATCTTCACCACCTAATTCACCTTCATCAATTACATCTGTCAAATCAAGACATACTTTATATTCATAATCTCCAGGAATTAAATCTGAAGCATCAAATCTAATTTTGCCAGAACTACCTGGGGCATAGAAGGCAGCCGCTCCCATAGCACCCTCTACCAATGTGAATGTTACGTCCGCAGGAGCTTCAGCCGGAATGTCAAGACCCCCCATATGAGCCATCAATGGAGAAGAAGTGTCAGGCCTGTAATCAGCATTGCCATCACCAACGTTTTCAATGTTTAATACAACTTCATTATATTTCCAGCTATAAGTTACATCTACAAATTGAAGATCAGGAGTTTCAACTACTGGCTCCGGCTCACCAGAAGACGGTACGATGAATTTAACAATATCACAGTTATTATCTTCACCACCTGCACCTTCACCACCTGCACCTTCATCAATTACATCTGTCAAATCAAGACATACATTATATTCATAATCTCCAGGAATTAAATCTGAAGCATCAAATCCAATTTTGCCAGAACTACCTGGCTCATAGAAGGCAGCATCATTTATATCTCCATCTACCAATTTGAATGTTACGTCATCAGGAGCTCCATCCGGAATGTCAATACCCCCCATATGAGCCATCAATGGAGAAGAAGTGCCAGGCCTGTAATCAGCATTGCCATCACCAATGTTTTTAATCTTTAATACAACTTCTTCCGTATCTGCATCATAAGCTACATCTACAAATTGAAGATCAGGAGTCCCAACTGTTGGAACTGCAGGACATGCCGCATTTCCAGGATCTGGATCACATGGATTATTTGGATCTGTTTCACCATTATATTCAACAAAATCGCTTAACCCATCTCCATCTGTATCAGAGATAAGTGGGTTTGATCCAAAAACCGCTTCTTTTTCATCTATCAGTCCATCTCCATCAGTATCAGCGTCCGCATCAGGAGCAGGAGGAGGAACAGAACCAGTCAGCTGCTTAAATCCTCCATTCATAGAGAAGTAAACAACAGTCACAAGTATAAATACACTTGCAAAGGCTCCTACGTAAATCCCAAGACGTGATTTCTTTGGTGGCTCAGGATCTTTACCATTATTACTAGATTGCATAAGATCAGGTTTGACCTCTGCGGTTGATATTTCATATGTTGAATCTGTGCCGGTTGGAGTTAGAGTACTTTGATCTACATTGATAGCTCCTTCATCGAATACATTCGAACTAGGGTTTTGCCCTCCTTCCACTGGTGGTTGACCGGTGTCCGGTAACTGAGTATTATCCATTTCGTTTGGGTTTAAAGATTTATTTTAATTAAATCCATGAATTGTACCACATTTTCAATGATTTAACAAGTACCATGTTTAAAATAAAAAATAATGACGGCAAAGCCCGCATAGGAAATATGAAAATAGGAGGGATTGAAGTAGAGACTCCGATATTTATGCCATGTGGTACAAAAGGCAGCGTAAAGAGCTTAACCAATGCAGACATCAAAGAGATCGGCTATGATCTTTTTTTGTGTAACACATACCACATGATGCTCCGCCCGGGAGAAGGTTTCGTGGCAAAAAAAGGTGGCCTTCACAGGTGGATAAATTGGGATCGGCTACTACTGACAGACTCGGGCGGATTTCAAGTATTTTCACTTGGGAAAAATAATAAAATCACCGAGGACGGAGTTGAATTTTCATCATACCTCGATGGTGAAAAACGTTTCCTCACTCCGGAGGAAGCTATGCGGATACAACACAAACTTGGCGCAAATATAGTTATGGCATTCGACGAATGCGCGCCTGGAAATTCATCTCACGAATATGCTCGCAAAGCTATGAAACGTACTCACAATTGGGTACTACGATGTATCGAAGAACATAAAAAACTGGAAGCGACCAACCCAAAAGGTCAAATACTTTTCCCGATTGCACAAGGGGTTGTGTATGAGGATCTCCGAATTGAATCTACAAAATTCATGGCGGCACTACCTCTGCCGGGTCTTGCAATCGGCGGACTAAGTGTCGGTGAATCAAAAAAAGATATGTACGGAACACTCGAAGCAATCAGTCTATATTTCCCGGAAGAAAAACCGCGATATTTGATGGGAGTTGGAAGCCCCGAAGACATAGTAGAAGCCGTTTATCATGGGATTGATATGTTTGATTGTGTACTTCCAACACGTCTTGCAAGGCATGGGACTTTTTGGACACTCGATGGTAGACATCACATACGAAATGCCAAATATAGAAATCAAGACGCACCATTACTCGAAGACTGTGATTGCTATGCATGTAAAAATCATTCAGTAAATTACATATTTCACCTCTGCCAAGAAAATGAAATCCTCGGCACAAGACTCCTCACAATTCACAATTTACGATTTTTAAAAAATTTAACAACTTGGATAAAAGAAGCTATTCGAGAAGGTCGTTATGCGGAGTTTCGAGAAAAATTCATGAAACGATTTGTAAAATAGACATGAGCATAGCGAATGTCTTGCGTAAAATGCTGAGTAAAAGTAGGATGCTGATGCGAAGAAGTACAAGATTGAATCCTTAAAAAGGACATAAAACTAATGTAGTTAATAACAAACTAAAATGATCTCATACCTAAAAGGATACGTACTTAAAAAACTCGAAAAATCGCTCATAGTTGACGTACAAGGAGTCGGTTATGAAGTCAAATCAAATACAAATCTAATCAGCGACATCAAAGAAAATGAAGACATAGAAGTATTCATTCATACTCATGTTCGTGAGGATGATATTTCCCTTTATGGATTCGGATCTTACGATGAATTAGAGTTATTTAAACTACTTATAAGTGTATCAGGGATAGGCCCAAGGATAGGGCTTGAGCTCCTAAATCAACCGGTAGAAATGCTAAAAAATGCAATCTACATGGGAGACAACGTGCTCCTTGCAAAAACTCCGGGCCTGGGCGCTAAAACTGCAGCAAAGTTAGTTCTAGAGCTCAAAAGCAAAGTGACGCCAAGTGCTCTGCCAAAATCTATATCTGCAAATATTCCAAGCGTTGGTGAAATAATAGAAGCTCTAGAAAATCTAGGCTACAACAGACACCAGATCACTCTCGGACTCAAAAGATTGGATACGGAAAATCTATCAACTGAAGAAATTATTACTTCATTTTTGAAAGAGGCTTATCAAAAATAAATGAAACTACCCCTACTCGTCACCAACAAATTCAATCTGAAGTACTTAATCGGATTCACCGGTTCAAATGGTTTTATGTTATTAACAAAAGACAAAAACTATTTCTTCACGGATGGGAGATATTTGGAAATTGCAAAAAAACTTGAAAAATCAAAAAGCTCAAAAGTTAAATTTGAATTCGTACTTTACGACCAAAATTTCAAAAATAAGTGGAAGGAAATTTTGAAAAAACATAGGATCAAAATCCTAAATTTTGAAGCCGATGATCTCACAGTATCAAAACTCTCATCATTTAAAAAACTCTCAAAAGGAGTGATATTTAAAGAAACCGTCCATGAAATTGCAACTAAAATGCGTGTACAAAAAAATAGAACAGAACTTAAGAAGGTCAGCAAGGCTCAGCAGATAATCGAAAAAGTATTTTCTCAAATAAAGAAGGAATTAAAAGTCGGGCAAACCGAAAAACAAATAGCCTGGCGAATCAAAGAACTCTGTCAAAAATTCAAAGCAAATGATATTTCTTTTGAACCAATAGTCGGATTTGGAGATAATAGCGCAAGCCCACATCACAACAATAGTGATCGGAAATTAAAAAAAGGAGACGTCATCCTCATAGATCATGGGGCCAGATTTCAAGGATATTGCTCAGATATGACACGAATGATCTGGACGCGTAAACCAACTGAAAAAGAAACCGAAGTTTACAATACCGTACTCAGCGCACAAATGGCTGGCATAAAGGCAATTAAAGCCGGAGAAACAGCCTCAAAAGTTGCAAAAATTGCTCGCAAAATAATTGAAGAAGCAGGCTACGGAGACAATTACACACATTCACTTGGTCACGGAGTTGGCATAGAAGTACACGACCCACCAACCTCGCTTAGTACACGCTCAAAAGACACACTTAAAGAAGGTATGGTGGTAACTATAGAACCTGGCATTTACTTATCAGGCGAATTTGGAGTAAGAATTGAAGACATGGGAGTGGTAACAAAAAAAGGAATCAAGCTATTTACAAAAACACCAAAGCAATTAAAAGATTGCATAAAGATGTTATAAAATCTTCCCTTCCAATAACTCAATATACCTATCTTCAAGATGTCCGATTTTTTTAACTACTCTAACTTTATCGATAGATCTTACCGTCTCCGGCATAACTTTTGAATTAACATCAAGCCCATTAACTTTCGATTTTTCGACAATGAACTGAAAAGCAAGCACTCGACTAACCTGGCTTGAAAGAGAGACTACAATTAGATATGGACTTTCTTCATTGATGAAAGCATTAGAAATTACAATGGCAGGGCGTATTTTAGAAACCTCCCTCCCCTTCACAGGATTGAAATCAACAAGCAAAATGTCACCATATTTTATTATATTCATAATTCATCAATTCCATCATCTATAGCAAACTCTCTCCATTCTTTTTCTTCCTCAGGTTCATTCGCATAATACTCCCTCATCTGTTTTCGAAGTACCTCCTCAGAAATAGGAAGCATACTCTCGAGATCAACATTTTGCATAAGAGAATAACTTATGAGTATACAAACAGGGGTATTGTCCTTGTTTACAACGACACGATAGTCAGCTGTATTACCAAGCTGCTTTATGACAGAATACAGCTTTGGCTGTAACTGAGTGGGTCGAATTGTTTTTTCCAAAGGAATCATATGTATCAAGGTAAAAAGACACCCTAATTATACCCAATTGGAATTCCAATTGCAATACGAAGCGTAAATGTCAAAAATACATAAGCACACCCTTTACATTTAGAACGAATTCGATATCATACCCATTGTTTCTAAAACAAATTTTATGTGTGGAGTATTTTCATATTTAGGGTCAAGAACAAACGTAGAGGAATTGGTTGTCAAAGGGCTTAAATCCCTCGAATATAGAGGATATGATTCATGGGGGATTGCATATAAAACAGACAAAGGTATTGAGATTGAAAAAGAGGTCGGGAAAATTAGTGACTCAGCAATAAAAAGACATTTGACGCCTACCGGACTTACTACAAATATAGCGATCGGTCATTCGAGGTGGGCAACTCACGGAGGAGTGACTCAAATGAATGCGCATCCACATCATTCTGCAGATAAAAACATAGTTCTGGTTCACAATGGAATAATCGAAAATTTCTTCGAGTTAAAAAAGGAACTTCAAGATAACGGTGTAGAATTTTATTCTGAAACTGACACGGAAGTTTTTGCGCATTTGATAAATTTGTATATTAGGGACGGCCTCGAAGAGGCCGTAAAAAAAGCCCTTTCGAAAATCAAAGGACGCTTTGCAATAGTTGTAATTTGCAAAACTGAGAACAAGCTTATCGCGGCTCGCGTCGGCTCGCCGCTCATCATCGGCATCAACAAAAAAGATCACGAATATTTCATAGCATCGGACATACCGGCGTTTTTGGAATACACAAAAGATGTTATGTATTTAGATGATGGACAAATGGTAACGATCGATCAAAATGGCGCACATTTCTATGAAATCGAAACAGGCAAACGAATTGAAAAACGTATAATCACTATTGATTGGGAAATAGAAAGCGCCGAAAAAGGTGACTTTGCGCATTTTATGCTCAAAGAAATCATGGAGCAAAAAGACACTCTTCACAGAGCTATCAATCAAGATACAAAAATGATCATCGATCTGGCTGCATATATAAAAAGTGCATATGGGACTTTTCTAATCGGCTGTGGGACGGCAGGTAAAGTATGTATGGTAGCTGAATATCTTTTTGCACACATCGCAAAACGCCATATCAACGTCACTTTCGGATCTGAGTTCAACCATTACAAACATTTCATAAAAGAAAAAAGTCTAATGATTGCTATATCTCAAAGCGGTGAAACAGCCGACACTCTCGAAGCTATAGATGTAGCCAAGAAGGCCGGCGCAAAAGTGGCATCTATTATCAATGTAGAAACATCTACCATGGCAAGACTTTCTGATTTCGTACTCCCTGTAAAAGCCGGCCCGGAAAAAGCCGTAGCATCAACCAAAGTTACAACCTCTCAAATAGCAATATTGACCCTGCTCGCATACGCGCTAGCAGACAGATTAATCGACGGAAAGCAGCTACTCATCAATACAGCGGCACAGATCAACGACATGCTTAATCCAAGATACGAACAACACATCAGAGAACTCGCTGAAAAAATTTATCATGCAGAAAGCATGTACATAATCGGTAAAGACATGAATTATCCGATAGCACTCGAAGCTGCTATCAAACTACAAGAAGTATCATACATTCATGCAGAGGGGTTCGCCGGAGGCGAACTAAAGCACGGCCCAATCGCACTTATTTCAAAAGGCACACCCGTAATCGCTATAGTTGCAAACGATGAATACAAACAAGAAATCCTCAGTAACGCCATGGAAATCAAAGCCAGAGGCGGATACATAATCGGAGTAAGCCCCGAAGAATCAGAAATCTTCGATTATTGGATCAAAGTTCCGGACGCAGGCAACGCTTCGCCTATCGTGAATATAATTCCAATACAACTGCTCGCTTACAAGCTCGCAGTACTCCGCGAAAACAATCCTGATATGCCAAGAAATCTCGCGAAAAGCGTAACGGTAAAATAGGTTTTTATTTTTTGAAAAGACGGTTTCTTTTAAGTCCTGTGATTTCCTTCAAAAGAATCTAGTACAACTCCCGTTCATTTTATGCTATGATATACAGATTGTTACAAAACATAATGCGTACATTTCTAAAAAATCATTGGAAACTAATTTCTATAGCTTTAACGGTTGCGACACTTACTGCCATATTCACCACATTCGCACTAAATTCCGGGAACCAACTTATGGGAAAGGTGCAAATGCAAAAAAAATCACCTCAACTTGAAAAATTAGGCGGGAAACAATTCAAACCACCGTCAAAGCAACCCACATTAAAGGAAAAAAAGATTTCAGATACAAAGAAGCGGTCCAAAGTACCTCCATTGATACCAAAAGTCTCAACAACTAATTCTATTGAACACGGAGATCAACATACGGAAGGTAAAATTCCCCTGTCTGGAAACCTGGTGGTGCCCGGTCCTATGGCACCGAATTCAACTACCACATCAACATGTACTTCACAGGATGTTGTAGGACTCTCACCAATCGACCTGAAGGATTACCTTCAAAATAATTCATATAATTGTCTTAATTTTCTTTGGTCTTTCGATGCGAACCTTCAGACTGTACTTACAGATGCCCACATGTCAGAGGTGCTCAATACCGCGATGAACTTGACCAACACATATACTGGAATTGATACGGACAACCTGAGGGAATTGATATTTTTTACGCGAGCCGCTTATTATCATCAATTTTATCAAACTTCATTGAATTTCAGTACCTTCGTCGACCAAGCGGCCACAAATACATTTACCTCATTCAGTCAAAATGTTAATTTTAACGCTTTAGATACTGATACGGAAAATATTATGTATGAATGGATAAACGGCATCGATGCGGCGGAAATGTCACATTTATACTATAATGAATTATACGAGGTTTTATCCGATTATGACACGAATGCATCGAGATGGGGAAGCTCCTGGCAAGATAATAATGCTTACTCGGCGATGTATGTAGTTTTTAGAGCCGTCACGAACAGTAACACACAATTTATAAACCAAATTGATCCACTCCTCATATCTACGCTGGAAAACATTGCGCTCAATACAAACCTTATTCCGAATTCCGACTATGTCGTTAATCAGGCGATATATACCCTTGGTTACATTGCAACCATACCGGCTCACCAAACTCAAGCATTACAAGCATTATCCGATATATTTACCGCGCTTCCGTACCTAAGTCAGCAATATCTTTGGGTACTGCAAATCATAGACCAAAACGGACTACCTTGCCCTATCCTATCTATTAATATCTGCAAGCCAAGCATTGTTCCAATTGTTGAGACAATGGTATTTCCATATCAATATAATTTCGATGACACAACCATGGTCGTACACACATCATTACCATTAACTGATGTCCAACCTTTGTACCATGCAATAAAAGAAGTACAAGGACAATTCAATCGTATAACCGAGACGATACTCCCCGTTCAAAACGACCCTAACGGGATTTTAACGATTAGACTGTATGGGACAATGCAAGAGTATTGGAATTATCAATGGTTTTTATACAATCTACCGATAAATAATGGTGGCATATACATAGAACAAGATGGGATATTTTATACCTGTCAACGCACCGCTTCACAAAGTATATATTCTCTCGAAGAACTTTTTCGTCACGAATATGTACACTATTTAGTTGGTAGATATTTGATTCAAGGTTTTTGGGGAACAGTCCCAATATATTCGGGAGATCGCATGGTATGGTTTGATGAGGGCTTAGCGGAGTTTCTTGCATGGAGTATGCAAACGGGTATCAATACTCGTCAAATGCTCATATCTCAAATCGCATCAGACGGCACAAACAGAATGACAATAAATCAAATCGTAAATACATCATACGGTAATTTCATTTTTTATCGTTATGCGGGAATGTTGTTTAACTATCTTTATGCAAATGACAAAGATACATTACGCAACCTTTTGATCTATGCTCATGAATCTAACATCGTGGCATTTGACTCACTCATCAATCAAATGGCAAATGATCCCGGACTGGAAATCAGCTACCAAAATTACCTAGACCAACAAATCGCAAATATATCAAATCTTAGCAATCCTTTTACAATTTTTCCAAATGTGAATAACCTGGATCTTAATGATCCGACCGCAGTCGAACAAATATTTCAAACAACACAATTCGGACATCTTGGCGAATGCTCGGTTGCCGCGATGAGTCTCAATTCACGTTTCTCATGCAGAGGGACATTAACAGGCCCTCTTTCAATCACGCAAGATTACGTCGTGGCATGGAGTACTTTTAATGCACAACTGAATCAAATTATAAATGAACTGCAAGGATCTTCAAATAATTTTGAAGCAATGCAATGCCGCATGGGTTACATATCATTTCCTGAGCATCAAGGCTTTCCCGGGCAATATTACCCTCTTACTGAATATTATTGTGATGGGCCACTTGGATCAAACAGCTTCTCTCTATTACCGCCCACACAGCAAATACCTCTTGATTTTCAAAGTACACGACTTGGACAAAATACAACTTGCGGTTTGAACACTACCAACGATATTGTATGTAATAATACTCTTACTACACAATTGTATACCAATTCTGTTAATAATACAGTGCTTGAACAAGCATTAGAAGATGCATTGATCGAGTTACAAAGTTCCGTATACGCAATACGTCCGAATTATTACAATAATTTCAATTGCACACCGCAAAACACACCGCAACTTATTCAATATACGACGACAGAAAAATATATGCTCCAAAATGTTGAGTGCATAATAAATACATAAACCATGCTCAAAAATACAAAAATTGTAGCGACTCTCGGTCCATCATCGGACGACTGTACAACTATCACGAAAATGGTACAGGCCGGCATGAACGTTGCCAGATTAAATTTTTCACATGGCACACATGAAAATCATGAGATGCTTTTAAATAATGTACGCACCGTTTCAAAGAAGCTGGGAGTTCCAATTGCAATTATTCAAGATCTACAAGGACCAAAGATCAGGATCGCAAAACTAAAAGAACCTATTCAAATAAAAAAAGGGCAAATAGTAATAATAAACACAAAGAATGAAACAAAGGAAAATAATATCCCTATTCAGTACAAAGGTCTTCCATCTGAAGTAAAAGCCGGCTCAACTATATTTATAAATGATGGACTACTTGAACTCAAAGTATTAAAAACAAATAAAAAAGATCGCATAGAATGTAAGGTTGTATGTGGAGGAATCGTTGAATCAAACAAAGGCATGAACGTGATTGATGGATTCCTAAAAGCTGCAACGCTCACAGCAAAAGATAAAAAAGACCTCGCTTGGGGTATAAAACACAAAGTGGACTTTGTCGCCCTTTCATTTGTAAAAGAAGCTTCAGATATTATAAGTCTGAAAAAAAGACTTGAAGGTACAGGAATAAAAGTTATTTCAAAAATTGAAAGAAGGGAGGCGGTAGAAGATGAAACGCTTGAAGGGATAATAATCGCATCAGATGCGATTATGGTCGCCAGAGGCGACCTAGGCGTAGAAGTACGCCCTGAATACGTCCCAATCCTTCAAAAAAGGATGATTCACTTAGCAAACAAGCATGCGCGTCCGGTGATCACTGCAACTCAAATGATGCAATCAATGATTGAGAACCCTACTCCAACCAGAGCCGAGGTGAGCGATGTTGCAAATGCAATCCTCGATCACACCGATGCAATTATGCTTTCAAACGAGACCTCGACCGGCCCTTACCCACTCAAAGCCATACAAATCATGAAACGAATTTCACATGTAGTAGAAGATGAAATGGCCAGACATGAACTTTTTGTGCCAAACAAAATGTATAACATAGGAGAAACTTGCGCGCTCGCTTACGCCGGAGTGAGCATAGCATGTGATATGAATGCAGATGCAATAATAGTAATTACAGAAACTGGTGAAAGCGCACTTCAAGTCGCAAAGATGAGACCACTAAAAAACAACTTCGTATTTACAAAAAACGAAAAAACAAAGAACCAATTGGCACTTGTCTGGGGAGTAAATCGAATATTCTGTATAAAAGATTTCGCCAAGCTAAATGCTAAAGAAATCGTTAAAATTCTCAAAAAAGAAAAACTTTCTCACAAAGGACAAAAAGTTGTCATCATTAATACACAAAAAAATTCAAACAAAATCGAAACAATTATAATCTAGAGGTGTTGTATTCAAACAAGCATAACGTATAATGCATACGCTATTTAAACGTATGTAAAAATGATTATTCTTGGGATCGATCCGGGTACTGCAATAACAGGATTTTCTTTACTCGAATTTAATAAACAAAATGTACATTTGATTGATTACGGCTGCATAAGGACAAAATCGACGGAACCTCATCACGAAAGATTAAATGAAATAGCTGAAGATATTGATAGCTTGATTAGAAAATATAAGCCAAATATATGTGCTATTGAAAAACTTTTCTTTTCAAAAAATGTCAAAACAGCAATGTCAGTATCGGAAGTACGTGGAGTGCTGATGCATCTGGCCGCAAAGGCGGGGCTCGAAATCTATGAATATACTCCAAACGAAGTTAAATCAAACGTGACAGGAGATGGGAAAGCAGATAAACTCCAGGTACAAAAAATGGTTAAAACCATACTAAATCTAAAGGAAATCCCACAACCTGATGATGCGGCGGACGCAATTGCAATTGCGCTTTGCCATGTACAGAACTCAAAAATACCAAAATGAAAAAACTAAGTAATATTCTAATTCTCGTGTCTCTAATACTTCTAAGTGTTATAACCATAAAACACTTCAGTCTTTCAAGTTATGTCACAAAATACTTCACACAAAACAATGAAACAAATGAAGTAGTTAAAACAAATACACCAAAAAAAATAAAAACAAAGATTTCATACAAAACACATATAGAGAAAGGGGATTTACGCTTTCAAAATGGATACAATACATTAGCAATAACTGAATACACGCTGGCAAGCCAGCTTGAACCAAGTCTCCCGGAAGCATATATAAAAATAGGGAAAGTACATTTCAGTGAAAAGAATTTTCAAAAAGCATTAGAAAATTTTCGTATAGCAAGCCAAATTGATATGGAAGATATAGAAGCAAAAATCCTTATTGGAATTGCTTATATAAACCTAAATGAATTTGATAAAGCAGATAAAATCTTAAACTCCGTAACCGGAGATGATGCGAGACTTTATTATTATAGAGGGCTTCTGAACATACTTTACAAAAAATATGATGATGCAAAATACAATTTAGAAAAAGCCATAGAAGCAGACCAAGGGAACAATATAAAAGAAAATGCTCAGAAAATATTATCAGCCTTCGAAACTTTTGAAAAAAGCGAAGGAGCTCAAGAAACATATAGACGAACATTGCTATCAAAGGCACTAAGTGAAGTAAATGAGCACAACCTAACAATACAAGTAATATATGATGTATTGGAAGAAAATCCGGAATATAGGGACTCATGGATCATTCTAGGATATTCTTATTTGAATTTAGAGAAATATTTCGATGCTATTTCAAGCTTTGAAAAGGCGCTTAAAATAGACCCAAGTAAGCCGGAGACCCTTTATTTCCTTGGATTGGTACAAAAAAAACAAGGCGAATACGGCAAAGCTATTAACAATTTAGAAGTTGCCATAAGAAATGGCTTTGAACCAAAAGCGACAGCCTTCAAAGAACTCGCAGAAAGCTATTTAAAAAATGAAGAGTATGAGAAGTCTGTAGATTACTATGAAAAATTAATAATAATTGATCCATCCAATTTAGATGCTTTTACAAAAGCGATATGGATATATATTGATTTTATAGGAAACCCGGGCAAGGCCGAGGCTCTTGCGGAAAACGCCGTAAAAACACATCCGGAAGACGCTTTGAGTTATAATTTACTTGGCTGGACTAAAACAATACAAGGCGATATGGCAGGAGCGAAGGACAACCTGGATAAAGCTTTAGAAATAGATGAGAACCTAGCTGCAGCCTACCTAAACTTAGGAATTTGGTATGAGGCACAAGAAAACATAATCGAAGCAAAAGCAAATTATAAAAGAGCATATGAGCTGGAAAAAGGAACCGGTGTTGGAGAAAAAGCTCTAAACTTGTACAATGCAATTATAAAAAACGAAATATCATCTGACCAATCTCAATCATGACTCTACACACTTTTATGCCACTCATTATATTCATCTTTGGAACCATGATCGGTAGTTTCATAAGTGTTTTAATTCACAGAATACATGAGAACAAACCGGGAATACTACTGGGACGCTCACAGTGCACACAATGTAAATACAAACTAAGACCACTTGATCTAATTCCACTATTTTCTTATATATTCACAAGAGGGAAATGTCGTAGTTGCAAAAAATCAATCAGCTTAACCTACCCTGCTCTAGAACTCATGACCGGATTTACATTTTTGGCTCTATATTTATTCACTCCAAGTATTTTTGAACTACACGAAGTAACTTACAATACCGGATACCTACATACGGTATTATTTTATTACTTCACATTTACAGCTTTAATATTCACTTTTTTCTATGATTTAAAGTATTTGGAAATAAGCGACAGAATTTTACTACCACTAATAATAATTGGAATAATTCTACCATTTACACCAAATTATTTTTTAGAGCCAAAAGACATGGCACTTGGGCTTCTGATTCCAATAGCATTTTTTGCATTCCAAATCATAATCTCAAAGGGCAAATGGATCGGTGGAGGAGATCTTCGGATTGGAGCTGTGATGGGTGTTTTACTCGGATGGAAAGCTGTTTTACTGGCTTTATTCGTAGGATACTGCATAGGTGCAGTTATAAGTTTGCTCCTCCTAACTTCCAAAAAATTCACAAGAAAAAGTATGATACCATTCGGACCATTCCTAGTGATTGGAACATATATCGCATTTTTTTATGGAGAAGCTATAATCAAATGGTATTTGGAACTATTTTATATATAGATTCTGAATTCGTTACTCCGTATACTCTGGTTAATAACATTAATACTAATTGCACGACTAATGAAAGCAGTAATACTGGCGGGAGGTTCGGGAAGTAGGCTTTGGCCGCTCTCTAGGGACAAAAGCCCAAAACAATTGCACAAATTGATTTCAAACAAAACTATGCTTGAAGAAACAATCGACAGGTTGGATTTTTTGGAACCGGAGGATATATACATTGCTACAAACAAAAAATATGAAGAAGAAGTTAAATCTCAAGCAAAAAGAATACCTGATGAAAATTTTATTATAGAGCCGGCAATGCGCGATACAGCCACATGTATAGGTTTCGCAGCTGCATACATAGCAAAAAATCATCCTCATGAAACAATGGCCGTAATATATTCAGATCAATATATTAAAGAGAAAAAAACGTTCCAAGAAAAATTACAAGTAGCCGACAAGATAGCGCGAAAAGAAGGAACTATAAATATAATAGAAGTAAAAGCCCTATATCCAAGCACGAGCTATGGTTATGTAATGATAGGAGAGGCTCTGGACCCGGTGGACGGACACGAAGTATACAGCTTTGAAAAATTCATCGAAAAACCTAATGTGGAGACAGCAAAAAAACTTGTCGAATCTTTTAAATATATGTGGAATACAGGTTTATACGTATGGAGGCTCGACACAATTATGGATGCTTATGCGGAATTCATGCCGGACACCTACAAAAGATTGATGAAAATGATGAAAAGCATAGAGGAGGATTGGGCTAAACCGGAAATAAAACAAGAATACGAAGCATGTAAGAAAATTTCGATAGATTATGGAATAATGGAAAAATTAAATAAGAAAAATGTTAGGATTATACCTGCATATTTAGGTTGGAGCGACATTGGCACATGGAAATCTCTATATGATGAATTAACCAAAAATCCGGAAGCAAATGTACAAAAAGGTAAAACTCTAGTTGTTGACACGGAGAGTTCACTTATATACAACTATTCAAAAAAATTAGTGGCCGCCTTTGGGGTAAAGGATATAGTAGTTGTAGAAACTGATGACGCCTTGCTAATATGCGATAAAAATCGCACATCTGATCTCAAAGATTTACTCAAAGAACTCAGTAAAACAAATAAAGAACTTTTATAATGGAAGAAATTAAAATCAAACTAAAACCATGGGGCCGCGAGATATGGTTCGCACACACTGATAACTACGCAGGAAAAATACTTGAAGTTAATAAAGGTTGCCGACTATCTTTGCAGTATCATGAGCATAAAACAGAAACCCAATATGTATATAGTGGTAAAGTGAAATTTACATTCGGAAAGGATGAGCGGAATTTGCAAGAGATAATTTTAAATCCTGGTGACAAATTCGACATCACTCCATATACTATCCACCGCGTTGAGGCCATAGAGGACAGTGAGATCTTCGAAGTATCAACTCCGGAGCTGACAGATGTAGTCAAACTACACGATGATTATGGAAGGTCAGGCAAAGGAAATGATGAAACTCTCGACGAAGAATTATCAAAAAAAACATAATTTAATTTAATAAAATGAAGAAAATAGTTACCAGAAGACTGCTACCCATCCTATTAATGGCTGCTTTACTTGGATTCTTGGACATGCCACAAGTCAACCAGAACAAAATAATACCAGGCTTAAATCTTAGCCAAAAAATACATCTTGGACTCGATCTTCAAGGTGGAACTCAATTGGACTACAAGATTGACCTAAGAAAGGTTGAAGTCGCAGATCAAGCTGCAATAATAGAAGGTATTACAGAAGTAATCAACAAACGTGTTAATAACCTGGGAGTATCAGAACCAAACATATATACTTCACAAATAGCTGACGAACATCATATAGTCGTAGAACTTGCCGGTATCAAAGATATTGATGAGGCAAAAAGATTAGTCGGAAAAACAATCCAATTAGAGTTCAAAGAGAGGCAAGAACGATTAGCTAGTGATGAAAAAGAAAAAATACGAAATTATGCTAATAGCGCATTAGAAAAAATAAAAGAAAATGACAATTTCACCCTAGTTGGGAACGAGGAAATGCAGGCATTCCCAGGGAAAACGTCGTTTTATGATGGCAAAGAATTCATATCTGAAGAAACTCTAGGTAATGAAGATCTGAAAAATGTACTTAGTAAGTTAAAAAATGGTGAACTCTACAATGGTCTTCTGGAAATAAGTGAAGGGTTTACCGAAACAGGTCAAGATAAAACCGGTATCTATATAATAAAAAGACTGGATGCGGCAGAGGAAGAGGTGCAGAAAACAACAGAAAAACAAACGACTGTAAGTCATATAGTCGTTTCATATACCGGTGCCAAAGGTGCTAGTGGTACAGTTACACGAAGTCAAGATGAGGCACTGGAAAGAATCAAAGAAGTACAACAAAAATTACAAAATAGCGGTGATTTTGAAGCCTTAGCAAAAGAATACTCTGATGAACCTGCTGCAAAATCTACAGGTGGTAAATTGATCGAACCGGTGAAGACTTTGAAAGATGGAGAAGCACCTTATTATGATCCTACTTTTACAGCAGCGGCACTTACACTTAAAGTAAATCAATTATCAGACGTTGTAGAGACTCCATTCGGTTACCACCTTATAAGGGCAAACGATACAGAGGAAGCAAGCACAAAAACCGTTATTGAAAAATCATATAAATTCCAAACGTTATTTTATTCAACCGTTCCTGATGGATGGAGAGAGACCGGATTAACCGGAGAACATTTTGTAAGAGCAAGCGTGGTAGCTGATCAATTCAATAACGCTTTAGTATCTATCAAATTCAATGATGAAGGTAAAAAATTATTTGGAGAAATTACAGGAAGAAATGTAGGTAAGCCTATAGCAATCTTTGTAGGTGGAGAATTAATATCAGCACCTAACGTAAATGAAAAAATCCTTGGCGGAGACGCTCAAATCACAGGAAATTTCACATATGAAGAGGCCTCTACACTAGCTCGAGACTTAAACACCGGAGCTATCCCTGCCCCAATCATCTTATCAGGGCAGTATTCTATCGGGGCATCTCTTGGTGCTGACGCCCTCGCTAAAAGTATATATGCAGGTATCCTTGGCTTAATCATCCTCGCTATGTACATGATGCTTTATTACAGGCTAAGTGGCCTTATAGCGAACCTAGCACTCCTTATATATGCGATCCTTCTGTTCTTCCTTATAAAGATAGCGATTCCTATGACCTTAAGTTTCATTATTGCACTTGTCATATATTCAGGACTCATATCGATGATTCTAAAAAATGAAGACTCCGGAGGTGAGAAATTAATATCATTTCTGGTTGCCTCATTCGTGTTCTTCTTCTTAATATTCCTACTCAGCTCACCAATAGTATTGACTCTAGCGGGTATTGCAGGGGTTATACTTTCTATAGGTATGGCTGTAGACGCTAACGTACTTATTTTTGAACGTATCAAAGAAGAAGTAAATATCGGCAAACCTATGAAAGCTGCAATCGAGATTGGATTTGAGAGAGCTTGGAGCTCTATCCGTGATTCAAACTATTCCTCATTAATCACATGTTCAATTCTACTTTATTTCGGAACTTCTATTATCAAAGGTTTCGCAATCAATCTTGCCGCAGGTATATTGGTCTCTATGTTCACAGCTATAACAATCACACGTGCTTTCTTCGATGTAATGGCATCGACAGAAAAAGGTCGAAAATGGCTTGAATTTGGATTGAAGAGAAAGAAAGAAAAAAGACACTTTGAAATAATTAAGAATTCTAAAGTTTGGTTTAGCATCTCCGGAGCCCTTATAGGGATAAGTATAATCGCAACCCTAGCATTTGGATTCAACCTGGGAATAGATTTTACAGGTGGAGCGATGATGGAAATCAAAACAGCATCTCCGGCGACTAGTGAAGAGATAGCCACAATATTCGCAAACACTCATTCAGAACTAGCTGAACAGAATCAAGAAATAGTTGATTTTAGCTCACCTTTAATACTACCAAGCGAAGACGGAAGTTTCATTATCAGAACAAAAGACATAACAAATGAACAACATGATTTGCTACTTGCAAAATTAAGTGAGAAATTCGGACAAGTAGAAGAGCCTCGCTTTACAGTAGTTGGACCAACTCTTGGTAGCTCACTAAAGAAAAAAGCTTTAATTGCATTATTTATTACTGCAATCATGATTGTGCTTTATATAGCTTTCGCCTTCAGGAAAATACCAAAAGAGATATCTCCATGGAAATTTGGTTTCTGCGCGATCCTTGCATTAGCACATGATGTTATCATAACAGTTGGGGTATTTGTACTGCTTGGTCATTTCTTAAATGTAGAAATGGACGCTCTATTTGTTACCGCCCTACTCACAATTATGGGATTCTCTGTACATGACACTATAGTTGTCTTCGACAGAATACGTGAGAATTTATTCATAATGAAAAGGAATACAGAGTTTGACACCGTTACAAATACAGCTTTGAATGAAACTATGGCGCGCAGCTTAAACACATCTATTTCAACTTTATTTACAATTGCGGCACTATTTTTATTCGGAGCAGAGAGTGTAAAATACTTCGTATTCGCACTACTTATGGGAGTGATTGTAGGGACGTATTCATCTATATTTACAGCTTCACCTATCTTGTGTGCGTGGCGCAGATTAAATAAATAATGAAAACCTCACCTAAAAGCTTGACAGTGGGATGTGATTGTACTAGAATCACGTCTTATTTAGCAAAATTATAAATTTAATTCAAATAACATGAAAAGCACTATGTTTAAAAACCTTTGTCGAGTTGGTCTAACGACCCTACTCTTTACGGTCTTTGCGGGAACTAGTTTCGCAGGGACACTACATGTGAATTCTACCTCGAACGATGTAAGCTATCCAGATTCTTTCAATGATGAGCTTACTCTTAGAGAAGCTATTCAACTTGTAAATGGAACAGCTTCAGTAAATTCTCTTACTGGCATGGAATGTGGGCAGCTTTTTAATGACGATGGTGTGCCTGCTCAAATGCCAGTTGCCGGATGTATATTACATGGAGGCGAAACTATTGGGGATGGTAACGATACGATCGTTTTTGATTTCACTGTTCCAACTATAATACAGCCAAGTAGTTTGTTGCCGGTAATCACTGCTGATGGCACTACTATCCATGGTGGAAACTTCTTTACATTAGATGGTAGTTTACTTACTTTGCCAGGTGCATACGGACTTAAATTTGACCAAGTAAATGGCGGACTGGTAACCGGTATTACTTTTCAAAACTTCACAACTCCGGATGCCGCAGGTCTAAACCTATATCAAGCTGATAACTTCCAAGTTGGAGATTTCAATACAAATGATTTAAACCTTTATAACCATTTTTGGAATAATACATATGGTATTTATGGGAATAGAATAGAAAATTCTATTTTCAAAAACAATTACATTGGAAACAATGGATACATAAGTACTGGCAATGAATATGGTATGTACCTTCAAGATGCTAACAATACTACAATTGGTGGAGAGGGCGAAGGTGATGCTAATTACATAGGTGGTAATAACTCTGCTGACCTTATATTAAGTGACTCAGATGACAATCTAGTTCAAGGTAATTACATTAATGCAATGCCAAGCAATACATCTTTTGGATTCTCTATCCACAACGATGGACTAATACTTACCAACGGATCAAATAACAATGATGTTCAAAATAACTTTTTTGCAGGATTAAATGTTGCCGCAATAACAGTAGATGGAGCAGCAAGTTTCGGAAATAGCATACGATTCAATCAGATTGCTAGTTTACTTAGTGGAGCAAAAGGTATCAACTTAATAGATGGTAACAATGGTGTGATGACTCCGATCCTTGCATACCCAACTACACACAATGCAGTATTCGGTTCAGTTTCTGCACCGGATGGTTCACTTGTTGATATATATGTTGCAAATAACGAAGATGAAACTGCTAATTCAACTCCATTCCCAGTCGCAACAGTGACTGTAACCGGAGGAGAATTCCAACTTACAAATTTCGTATTAAGCCCATTACTTAAGTACGTAACAGCTACAGTAACAACTACTGCCGATGGTACTTCTGAAATCGGTTCTTACCTTAATGATACAGATGGTGATGGTGTTACAGATGAGCGTGAAGATGTATGGTGGGTACTTGAAACAGAATTCGATCCTGATGCCGATGGACTTGATTACTGGGAAGACGTTGATGCGGATGGCGACGGTATAAATGACGGTGACGAAGATTTAAACGGAGATGCGGTACTTGATGAAGGAGAATCTAGTCCGGTTGATTACTGTGACCCTGATAACACACTTCCCGGTTGTTCAAATGAAGACACAACGACAGATACAGATGGTGATGGTGTTCCAGATGCAACTGATAACTGTCCTGATATTTTAAACGCTGATCAGCTAGATACAGATGGTGATGGCGTTGGTGATGCTTGTGATGATGATGATGATGAACCGATAGTGGACTCTGATCTTGATGGAGTCGCTGACTCTGTGGACAACTGTCCTGCGATCGCCAATCCTTCCCAACTTGATACAGATGGTGATGGTCTTGGTGATCCATGTGACCCAAGTCCAACTGAGGCTGACTTAGATCATGATGGAATACTTGACGGTATAGACAACTGTATAACAGAACCAAATACAAATCAGTTAGATGAAAATAATAATGGAGTTGGAGACGCGTGTGAAACAATAGCATCGCCATTCATTAGTAGTGGTGGTGGTAACAGTTCAAGTGGTGGTGGTGGGTTTACTCTACCTCCAAGTAATGGATATATTCCACTTATGGCTAGAGGAGATGCTCCGGTTCTAGCAAGTGATGAGCCGGTACGTGAGACGGAGAGATGTACACTTACTGACATCTACAATCACTGGTCAAAAACTTACGTTAATGAACTATGTGAACTGGGAATAGTTAGTGGATATGGACGGTCTAGAGTATTTGGACCAAACAATGCTGTAACTAGAGCAGAGTTTGTGAAAATGTTACTAGGTGCTATGAATGAAGAAATTATGAATGCTAATCGCAGCCCGTTCACAGATGTAGAGTCAAGAGAATGGTATGGAGATTACTTATATACTGCAAAAGAGCTTGGTATCGTTGATGGATATCTAGATGGATCATTCAAACCAAATAACGAAGTATCTCGTGCAGAAGCTGTGAAAATGGTTCTAAGCGCAATGGGTGAGAATCCATCACGAGTTAATGCTAGCTCATTCACCGACGTACCTGCTTCACATTGGGGTATGCGTTGGATAGAAATAGCAAGAGATATGAATATCGTTTCCGGTAAAAACTACTACACATTTGCACCAAATGAGTCTATGACTCGTGGTGAAGCAGCTAAGGTAATAGTAGAAGGACTACTTGCTGATTAAATAGACCAAGAAACAAGAGAAAAGATTTCAAAATAAATAGAAGAGAGGGTATGCTACGCATAGCATTACCCTCTCTTTTTTTGTACAAATATGTATATCGAAGTAATCCCCAGTAACAGCTGTAATATTGAAACCCTCACCTACTCCGTACCGGCGGAATTTGAAGGGCGAATAAATATTGGTAGTATTGTAAAAATACCATTCCGTAAAAGCTTCATGCATGGGCTTGTTATCAACAAAACGAGTATTGCACCAAAATTCAAAACAAGACCGGTACTCGAAATCTCAGAAATTTCAATAAATGAATCAACTGTTGAGTTAATAAACTGGATTGCTAAATTCTACTTCTGCGGAAAAGTTATGGCAGCAAAATTATTTTTGCCGTCTCGAATTTGGGATCATAAGGTGAAATTACCAAAGACGATATGGTACAAGCTCAAAGATGAAATTCGAAAAAAAGATTTTGAAGAACTAAAAAAAGAGCTGACTCGTTCAAAAAAACAATATTTACTTATGGAACTTCTAGAAATAAAAGACAGAAAAGAAGACTATGTATTAAGCAAAGATTTCTCAAAGCAAATCATCAAATCATTGATCGAAAAAGAATTCATCGAGCAATATGAAGAGTCTCATTTAAACACAATTGAAGAAGTGAAAATGACACATAACGAAAGTAAGCTTCGAACTAGAAAATCAAATTTCACAACTCAACAAAAAAAAGTATTTGAAGATATTCAGAAAAGTAAAAAATTATTACACTTACTACATGGAGTCACAGGATCTGGTAAGACGGAAGTTTATCTACATCTGATTCACGAACAACTTGAAAAGGGCAACCAATCACTGATTTTACTACCGGAGATTTCCCTTACACCTCAAACGGAGGAGTATTTTAAAAGTGTATTTGGCAAAGACATCATTTCTATAATGCATAGCGGACAAACACAGAAAGAAAGAACAGATAGTTGGCTAAATGTATACATGGGGAAAACTAAGATTTTAATTGGAGCGCGGAGCGCACTTTTTGCACCATTTCAGAATCTTGGCATAATAATTCTGGATGAATCGCATGATTCGAGTTTCAAGCAAGATACCGCTCCGCGCTACAATGCCAAGCGCGTCGCTGCTGAGATAGCAAAACTAAAAAACATAAAAGTCATATACGGATCAGCCACTCCAAATATAGAAACTTATTTCTCAGCTATGAAATCAAATTCACAAATCGAGCTAAACCACATAGATGAAAAAATCGCAAAAGACAGCCGTCGCGACGTATATTTGGTAGACATGAAAGAAGAATGGAAGAAAAAAAACTTCTCAATATTTTCAGAATTATTAATATCAAAAATACGAGAAAAATTATCCAAAAATGAACAAATAATCCTATTCGTAAACCGCAGGGGCTCCGCAAGCGCCATAATATGTAAAGATTGTGGATTCAAAGAGGCCTGCGACACATGTGGCATCCCACTCACATATCACCGATCAAGCGCAGCGAGCTTCGATCACAATTCCCCTACCCTCCAATGCCATCATTGTGGCATCGCAAAACCGATGACCTCAATGTGCCCAAAATGCCAAGGCCATAATTTTAAATTAACAGGACTTGGAACAGAAAAAGTCGAAGAAGAAATTCAAAAACATTTCACCAAGGCAAAAATAATCCGAGCCGACAGTGATACAACTGCAAAGGAAGGAGGTATAAAACAAATTTACGAAACTTTCAAAAACCACGAAGCAGATATACTCATAGGAACACAAATGATAGCAAAAGGTTGGGATATTCAAGATGTCACATTGGTCGGAATAGTACTTGCGGAAATAGGCCTCAACATACCCGACTTCCGTTCAAGTGAAAAAATCTTTCAACTTTTGACACAAGTAGCTGGCCGTACGGCTAGGGGTGACAAGCACGGGGAAGTCGTAATCCAAACTTATAACCCTGACAACAAAATGATCCTCTCTGCCGCAAGGGATGATTACCACGAATTCTATGCACAAGAAGTCTCTGAACGTCAAAAATTTGATTTTCCACCATTTTCAAAAATCATAAAACTAACAGTAATCGACAAAGACCTCAAACCTTGCATAAAAAAAGCTCAAAACCTAACAAAGCAACTACAACAGATCGTATCTAAACCACCAACACAACCAACTAAAAAAACCAAAATCTACCTCGCCCCAGACTACATCCCCTACCACGCAAATGCGCACCACTACAACGTGTTTATCCAAAGCTCAAACCCCGACAAAGCCCTAGACGGACTAACCCCGGAAACACTCAGGGAAATCAAAATCGACAGGATCTAAAATCTATTATCTTCAAAGATTAGAATAATCTAGCAACTCCCGCTAGCAACTCCCGTACACTACGAGCAAGGCCTTTTGCTTTATGAGAAAAATCATCTTCCTCAGCTCTGCCTCTAGATAATCGTTCCTGAACTTCTATATGATTATGAATAAGTCTTAAACCAATTTCAGTCCGATTACGAATATGCTCAAGCAATTCTTCATTCGAAACAACTTTAAGATTCAAAATCATACCACCTTTCATTTCTTCAAGCATAACAATCAATTCCTCCGCCGCTTCATCAAAAGATAAGACTTTACTTTGTTCAACACCACCATCTTCAACAATTACCTCATCAACAACATCTTCTATTACATCCATATTAATTTATTAAAAATTAGTACAACATCATAACACCATGAAAGATGATTTTGCAAATAGTTTAATAAATAATCATTCACTAAGGTTTCAAAAATGAGGTCTGAAGTATGACTTTCACGACGATTTCTCCGAGAATTGCCTCTGAAGTACGGCGTTCGTGACTTATGCGTGGGCACAAGCTCTGAAGCACAACTTTCAAAGCTCAAAACCACATTTGAAATCATAAAAAGCCATACTTCACCAAGCAAAACATCAAGTTGCCAAAAAACAGCATGTTCATTAGAATGTCCGAGAGTAAAATAAATCATAAAAATGCAAAGAATCTTATCTGGAATACAGCCGTCCGGGGTTCCTCATCTGGGGAATTATTTTGGTGCAATGAAGCAAAATGTAGATATGGGCAATAACCCCGAATTTGAATCATTTATTTTTATGGCTGATATGCATGCCTTAACGACTGTTAAAGATCCGGCTAAATTAAAAGAATATACACTGTTCCTCGCGCTCGATTACCTCGCGCTCGGCCTTGATCCATCAAAAACAGTATTCTTTCGACAGAGTGACGTCCCTGCTCATACAGAGCTTGCTTGGATTCTTGCATGCTTAACTCCACATGGACTTCTAGAAAGAGCTCACTCTTGGAAAGATGCGCAAAACAAAGGTGTAAAAGATACAACTGCAGGACTGTTTATATACCCTGTACTCATGGCTGCAGACATACTTCTATACAAACCGAGTCTTGTGCCGGTTGGGAAGGATCAAAAACAACATCTTGAAATTGCGAGAGATATAGCGACAAAATTCAATAATCAATACTGCAAAGCAGATAAACCACTATTTGGATTGCCTGAAGAATTTACACCTAAGGAAGTAGCAATAGTCCCCGGTTCAGATGGTCGGAAAATGAGTAAAAGTTATGGCAATACAATCGAATTTTTCGCAGAAGAAGGGATTTTAAAGAAACAAGTAATGGGCATAGTCACTGATTCAAAAGGTGTGGAAGAGAAGAAAGACCCTTCTACTTGTAACGTTTATCAAATCTTCAAGCTTTTTTTGAATGAAACGGAGCGAAAAGACCTTGCAGATAAGTACAAAAATGGTGGGCTTGGCTATGGAGAAGTGAAGAAAATGCTTTTAGAACGCATCATGGATTACTTTGGACCATATCGCAAAAAACGAGTTGAACTCGAGAAGAATTTGGATTACATTAAATCCGTTTTAAACGAAGGCGCAGACAAGGCGAATGAATTTGCCAATAAAACGCTAGAAGAAGTCAAAATCGCAGTAGGACTTAAATAGAAATTTAAAATAAATATGACAAAATACATCTTCGTTACCGGTGGCGTGTGCTCATCTCTTGGAAAAGGGATCGCATCAGCATCTATCGGTACGCTTCTTAAGGCTAGTGGTTTAAAAGTATTTTCAATGAAGTTGGATCCATACTTAAATGTAGATCCGGGTACAATGAGTCCATTTCAACATGGAGAAGTATTTGTCACAGAAGATGGAGGTGAAACAGATTTGGACCTAGGACACTATGAACGCTTCATCGGAGAGAATCTCTCAAAAGATTCATCAGTCAGTACAGGGAAAATCTACATGGAAGTTTTAGACAAGGAGCGTGAAGGGAAATTTCTAGGAGGAACTATTCAAATTATCCCACATATCACAGGAGCAATTAAAGACCGCATCTTAAAAGCAGGCAAAAAGAGTAAAGCAGATATAGTTCTTGTTGAGATTGGCGGAACAACCGGAGATATAGAAGGGCTACCATACTTGGAATCAATCAGACAGCTTAGACACGAGCTAGGGCGTGAAAATACGCTTTATGTACACCTAACCCTACTCCCATACTTAAAAGGCTCAGGAGAACTAAAAACAAAACCAACTCAAGCGTCAGTACGGGACCTACGCTCAATCGGTATCCAGCCGGACATCATAGTAGCGCGTGCAGACTATGATATCCCAAAAGAAATGCTACAAAAAATTTCACTTTTTTGTGATGTAGAATTAAAAGCGGTAATTCCGGCGCTAACACTAAATTCTATCTACAAAGTTCCACTGGAATTTCAAAAACACAAAGTTGCACAAATAATAGCTGAAAAACTAAACCTCGGAAAAGTATCTCCAAGAATGACAAAATGGAAAGAATTTGTAGAGAAAATTGATAAGAAAAAACCATCTATCAAGATCGCTCTTGTGGGCAAATATACAGGTCTCGATGATGCATACCTGTCCGTGATTGAATCACTCAAAATAGCATGTTATTACGAAGACCGCGACCTTGATTTAGAATGGATCTCATCAGAAGAGCTCGAAAAAAAGAAGAAATCAACATGGGATCGTCTAAAAAAATGTGATGGAATGGTAGTACCCGGAGGATTTGGAATACGCGGAGTTGAAGGTAAAATTTTGGCTGCTAAATATGCGAGAGAGAACAAATTCCCATATCTGGGTCTTTGCCTCGGAATGCAAATTTTAACTATAGAATACGCAAGACATTTCCTCAATGATCCACAAATAACATCAGAAGAATTTGACGAAAATGAGAAATTAGACCGATCAAAATACATCATTCATTTCTTACCTGGGCAATTCAAAGGATGCAAGATGGGTGGCACACTCAGACTTGGTGCATTCCCATGTACATTACAAAAAGACACCAAAGCTAAAAAATACTACAATCGTACTCAAATCGTAGAAAGACATAGGCATAGATATGAAGTTAACAATGAATTCGTTCAAAAATTAGAAGGTTCAGACTGGGTAGCAAGTGGTATATATGAGGAGGCAGGTCTGGTTGAAGTAGCAGAATTAAAAAATCATCCATTCATGATGGGAAGTCAATTCCATCCTGAATTTCTTTCAAGACCTGATAAACCACATCCATTTTTCCTTGGACTTATTAAAGCAGCGAAGGCAAAGCGTTAATATTTAACTGCACAACTGATGAGTTCAACGTTCAAATACACAGCAATAAACAATGAAAATAAAAAGCTAAGTGGGTTTATTAATGCCATAAGCGAAGAGAATGCCAGAATTCAACTAAATGATTTAGGGTTGGCAGTTTTGAGTATACAAATAGTAGATGAAACTCAAGATACCAAAGAGGAAAATGACAAAAAACTCAAATTTGAGGCCCTAGACAAGTCTGGGAAGAAAATAATAGGTACGATACCCGAGACCGATTTAAAAAGCGCATACAAAAGACTTATAGAGGAATATAGTTTCCAAGTTTTGGCACTATATAAAATGGATGCAACTGAAGAAGAAAAACAACAAGCTAGAATAAATATAGAAGATATCAGCGCCAGCTATGATGTAATAAAAGCAGAAAAAGATGCTCCGGATATTCTTACTGACAAAGAAAAAGATGTAAGATCTAAGCTATTAAAAGAAGTTGAATTTGTAATTATAAAAGTAAACGAAGTACTTCAAAAATTCGGTGACAGTATAAAGCCGGAAGAGAAAAAACACATAGAACAAATAGAAGACAAATTACTTAGACTAAAAAACTCGAACAATCTTAACTTTATAAAACAAACATCTGAAGAACTACTAAAAAGTATACAAGAAAAAGAAATTTACCTACAGCAAGATGGGTTCGTACAAGAGAGAGACCGTATTAAGCTAGATACTCAAAAGTTATTACTTGAAATACATAAATTAGATACAAATCCTAATATAGGTCTATTCAATGAAGATATAAATATATCAGAAGGCAAGTTGTCTTTTTTTAAAAAATTCCTAAAGAAAGAATCAGTAGAGGTAGAGAAAATCAAAAATGAAATGAAATTAGTCAACGGACAAATTCTTGACTACATAAGAATATGGCTAAAAGCACCAAAAACTTTGAAATCAGAAGTCAAAACAGAAATAAGAGAATTAAGATTTAAAAAGAAAGATCTGAAAACTCAGTTAAAATCAGTTTTAAAATCAGAGAATCTGGAAAAACATCATGACCACCATAGTGAACTGGATAGCGATTTAATCATAATAACTGGTTGGCTTTTAACATTTTATATAGCGTATTATTTCATAAATTATTACCTGACTTTTAAGAGTATATTCCTAAATGAGAAATTTTATTGGCAAACAAATATATTCTTATCACCTGTATTTACCTATCTTATACTAACTGTGTTTTTATTACACATAAGCTTGCAAACAAAAAGATTTTTTATGAAAGAAAATAAAATGTTCAATTACATATCTTATTCACTTATTATTCTAGTCATACTATTTGTTAATATAAACTTCTAATGTACCCAACGTTATTTGAAATAGGCCCATTCATAATTTCTACTATTTGGATATTTATAATAGCAGGTTTTTTTATTTTCATACAATTACTCATAAAATCTCTCCAAAAAAAACGTGATGACTTTAAATTACTATACGAAAATAGTTCTTTTATAATTATAAGCTTTATCATCGGTGCAAGAATAGTCCATGTTATTTCAAATGCATCATATTATTTTTATGAAATTAATTTAAGAAGTATATTCTCGATATTTGCATTCTGGGATAAAGGATTTTCTTTTTGGGGCGGTTTATTATCATCAGTCATCGCATTACTGTATATCACAAGAAAAAACAAAGAATCATTTAAGAAATGGATGGACTATGTTATGGGGCCTTTTCTTTATGCCTTACCGGTCGTGTATATAGGTAAGTTATTTGATGGCATAGGGTATGGCTCAAAAACTGATTTACCAATAGGTATTGCATTCAAAAACATGGACATCCCAATCATATCACCGGTACATCCAACTCAAATCTATGGGACTGTTTTATTTTGTATATCAATATTTATAACCCGAGAGTACTTCAAAAGAAAAAAAGAGGATCTCCGGATCCAAGGCTTCAAAGCAACATTTATCATAATGCTAATCAGCACATCTCTATTTATAGAGAATATATTCAGAGGAGATACGATCAATACAATATTCAATATAAGCATAACGCTTTATTTATCCTTTATTATAACAGCCGCTTCGTGTATATACTTAAGGCAACTTAAAAAACAAGCCCATGGAAATCAGTAACTTCTTCACATTCGGATATTATTTTAACCTCACACCTACCGCATCTATCTTAAGTATATTTATAGCAATATATTTCGTAGCCTTATTTGTACTGCGCGCTCACTTACGATTGTTAGCAGCAAAGCACCAAGAAAATAAATTGGTAAGGAAATTACAAAAGAAGCATTTACAAAAATTAGCTTTAATAGGAATACTCGGATTACTCACGATAGGTGCCAGACATTTAAGTATACCATTATTTGGGATGAGAATAATCGCATATATGCTCATACTATGGAGTATTTATGAGATTTGGCAGATAGTATCGGTTCACAAGAAAAAAGCCTACGCACAGGCACACAGCTCAAAGAAAAAGATGGTGACTGATAAATACATACCGGTGCCGAAAAAAAAGACTAAGAAGAAAAGATAATACCTATTTGATAGACATTATTTTATATTTGACTGTTCCTGCCGGGACTTGAACTTTCACTTCTTCACCAACCATTTTATCAATAAGTGCGGCACCGATAGGTGACTCATTTGAGAGAAGATAGTTTAGAGGGTCACTTTCAGTAGTACCAACTATAGCAAATTCTTCCTCAGAATCATCTTTTAGATTCTTGATTTTAACCTTTGTACCAAGAGTTACTACTTTATTAGAATGCTTATCAGAAATAATTTTCGCATGCTTAACCTTATCTTCCAGTTCGATAATTCTACCTTCTACGAAAGCCTGTTCATTTTTAGCTTCTTCGTATTCAGAGTTCTCAGAAAGATCTCCAAATGAAATAGCTTCTTTTAGACGTGCAGATACTTCTTTACGTCGAACTGTTTTTAAGAATTCCAATTCATCCTTAATTTTCTTAAGACCATCCTTAGTAACAAAAGTAACTTTATCATCGTCACTCATAGCAACGGCTATATAGTCGTCATCATAAGCGGCAACATCTTGCATATCCTGATCATCTGCCATATATTTTTTAATTAAAATGTAATTATCAATTTGGACGTATCTTCACACTAGTTGGGTGCTCTTTGAGTTTTTGTAAAACTTTCGCTTCAATTTGACGTATACGTTCACGAGTAACACCAAATTCTTGCCCTACTTCCTCAAGTGTATGACCAATACCATCAAGTAAACCAAAACGCATTTCAATAATCTTTTTCTCACGTGGAGAAAGGTATTGAAGCATTTCATGAATATTCTCCTTAACAAGCTGACGATTTGTAGATTCAGCAGGAGAAAGTGCATCGTCATCCTCAATAAAATCTCCAAGTTTACTATCTTCTTCAGCTCCAACCGGTGCCTCAAGTGAAACAATATCCTGTGAAATCTTAAGAATATGACGTACTTTTTTCATATCCATATCCATTTCAGCTGCTAATTCTTCTATAAGTGGCTCACGCCCAAGCTCTTGAACAAGCCTTCTTTGTGTATGAGTCAGCTTGTTGATAGTTTCTACCATGTGGACAGGTATACGAATAGTACGAGCCTGATCAGCTATCGCACGAGTAATCGCCTGACGTATCCACCAAGTTGCATATGTAGAAAATTTAAATCCACGATTTGGATCAAATTTCTCAACGGCACGGAAAAGACCTATATTACCTTCCTGAATCAAATCAAGAAATGAAAGTCCTCGACCAATATATTTTTTTGCAATACTTACAACTAAACGAAGATTTGCCTCGGCAAGCTGTTTTTTGGCAGTTTGATCACCTCGGCCAATACGTCTTGCTAGATCCGCCTCTTCTTTTGCAGTAAGTAGATCGACTTTACCAATCTCACAAAGGTACATACGAATAGAATCATTTGCAATCTCCTGTAAATCAACTGATTTAGAATGTTTCGCAATATGTTTATCTTTCTTAGTTTTCTTTTTTTCCTTATCTTCCTCTGAATCATCATCGTCCCCAGCCGTAGTACCACCAGTAGCATCATCATCTCCACCTGCCTTACCTTGCTTACCCCAAATCAACTCTTTCCCAACATCTACAACATCAATACCACATTCTACAAAAAGAGAATAAAGCTCGTCTACAAGCTCAATATCATCCTCCATATTCGGCAAAGCTTTCATCAACTCCTTCTGAGTGACGAAACCATTATTTTGTCCTTTGGTTATGAGCACCCTAACCTCCTCGGGAAATTGCTCCAACCTCTCTACCGACGGCTGATTAATAAACTTTCTATGTTTTTTTGCCATTAACGACTTTGTATTAGATCGGAATACTTTTGGAAGAACTGTTCTTCCTGTCCTTTTTCCCCTTTAGACCTTGCCTCCTTCATCTGAAACTTAAGCTCTTTTGAGAGACTTCTTTCCTGAAGTTTCTTTATTCTATTTGCTATCGAGACCGCTTCGGTCACTAGTTGTTGCTCTGAGAAATGGCCTCCATATTGGGTTTCTATGAACAATGAAACTACTTTTAAAGCCTCACTATACCCTATGTCAATTGCATTGAAAAAAGCCACGATATCAAGAGCGGTGCCATTATAGTTAGAGACTAGCGCTTTGTAAACATCTTTTGTAGGGATATTGAAGTCTTCTTCAGAGATTATATCCTTAACTTCAGGAATAGTCTCGGGAAAACTTAACAAAAATCCAAAAAAGTAATCTGTATGAGCGAATCCGGATACTTTTTGAGTAGCAAGTTCAACTTGATTTGCACCCTTGTACCGATGGCGCTGCTGATCTTTTTGAAAACGAGTAAATTTATCGATAAGATTTTGTAATTCTATACGAAGTTTAAAGCTAAGTTTCTCCAAATAAGCTCTAATTTCAATCTCTTCTAATGAATGCTGCAAAATTGCAAAAAACTGATCACATATCTTCAATTTTGCAGCAGCACTAAGTGGCTTACCGCCTTCTAAAATATGAGAAGTAAATTCATCCAAATAATGATCAAGAAAATACTTAGCTGCCTCCAAATATTCTCCAAATTTACCGGCCTTGCATGCTTCATCCGGATCTTTGAATTCGCCAAGTGAAACTATAGAAGGCTTAATGCCATTTTTAATAGCAAGTTCAACGGCCCTTAGCGTAGCGGCCATACCGGCTCCATCTGAATCAAAAACAAAAAGTACATTTTCCGTATAACGTTTTACAAATTTCAACTGCTCATCGGTAAGTGCAGTACCCGAAGTAGCAACCACATTCTTAAATCCGGCCTGATGAGGAGCGATTACATCAAAATACCCTTCAACAAAAATCACCTTATCCTCAGATTTCACGGCGTCCTTTGCTTTATCCCAACCATAAATCAAATGTGATTTATTATAGACAGGAGTATCAGGGGAATTAAGATATTTTGGTTCATCTTCTTTACGAAGCTTCCTGCCACCAAAACCAACCGTTTTGCCATTTTTGTCATTTATCGGAAACATCAAACGAAGTCTAAATCTATCAAAAACTTTTGATGCATCTGTGGATTTGGATGAGGCTTGGCCTGATAAAACTATGTCATCTTTATTACAACTTTTTGAAAGTAAATAATTAAAGGTCTTATCATAAGAATCAGGCGCCAGGCCAAGCCGAAATTCTTTGATAGTTTCATCAAGGATTCCACGACCTCGCAAGTAGCTCAATACTTTGACCCCATCCGGAGTATTCCAAAGTTGTTCTTCATAAAATTTTACCGAAAATTCGCACACATCTTGCAATATCTCTTTTTGCTCTTTTCTAACTTTGTACTCAGCTCCTGAAGTTTTTGTATTATATTTCGAAACATCAATACCGGCTTTATCAGCCAACAATTCAACAACTTCATGTGTATCCAAATTCTCAAGCTCTTGTGTGAATTTAAACACATCCCCACCCTTATGACACCCAAAACAATATGCAATCTGCTTTTCAGGACTCACCATAAAACTAGGAGTAGCTTCATTATGAAAAGGACAAAGCCCCTTAAAGTTCCGCCCGGCTTTCTTAAGCTGCACATACTGTGAAACGAGAGTCACAATGTCCAACTTTGCCTTTATGTCATCAAAAACTGTCATATAACAATGTATAAGGGAGAGAAAAATAACCCAATTCACATAAAATCACAACCAAAATATACAGATTATATGGCGAAAAGCTAAGACTTAAGGTAAAATTAAAAGAAATTTTAATAAACATAAGCTTATATCTAATCTCAATGGCAGCCCTACTCGTAGGATTCTCATGGATTGCATAAACTAAAAAACAAATCATGTTTGAAATATTGAATATAAATCCATATATAACAGCAACTATACTGGCCCTTGGGCTTGGAGCTGTTGTTGGGCTTGAACGTGAGGCTATGATACAACGTGAAAAAACTAGACGCGTAGCAGGTATTCGAACATTTGCATTTATATGTATGATGGGGGCGATCTCAGGAATAATTGGACAATTAGTTAGCCCTCTACTCACGGTCATGGGGTTTTTAAGTGTAGTAGTCTTGGTCGCTATTGGGTACAAGGCCGAACAGAAACAAAATCGGATCGGATTAACTACAGAAATAACTTCGCTAATTATATTTCTCACAGGAATACTAACCGCATACGACCAAATTTTTCTCGCAGTCGTAGTCACAATAGCGGTAATAACAGTACTTTCACACAGGCAATATTTACATGGGTTCGCAAGCAGACTGGAAAATCAAGAAATGTTTGCAAGTATAAAATTCGCAATAATTGCATTTATAATCCTTCCATTACTTCCAAATCAAACATTTGATCCATGGGGAGCTCTAAATCCACATAAAATATGGCTCATCATAGTGCTTATATCCGGTCTAAATTTCGCAGGATACATACTCAGCAAAGTCTTCGGTGAACGCAAAGGCATGGCATTAACCGGTTTTTTTGGTGGGTTTGCATCATCTACCGCAGTCAACTTGATCCTAGCTGAACAAAGTAAGTCAAAAAAAGGCCAAATTCAAACAAAGACTCTTTTACTAGCTTTATTTTTAGCTCAAGTCGCTAGTCTAATACTGACCGAAATAGAGCTTTTTGTACTAAATAAAGAATTATTCATAAAAGCAATACCATCAATAACAACTGTAATAGTCGTTTTACTTTTACTTGCTTATTACAGTTACAAAACATGTACAAATAAACCGGAGAACACAATAAAATTCGAGGGAGAAGTAAACGTAAAAAGCCCATTCACACTCTCGCAAGCTCTAATGTTCGGAGGGATATTTAGTGCTATGATGCTAACAATCAAAATACTTTTCGCATACATTGGAAATGCAGGACTATATATAACCAGTTTATTCTCAGGCCTGATTTCACTGGATGCCATGACGGTAACAATCGCCGAAACGTCAGCAGCTATCTCCCTAGACACAAGCCTACAACTTTTGATACTCGGAATTATCGCTAGTATTATTCAAAAAATCATCGTTCTATTTTTCTTGGCAAACAAACAATTCCGCCTACATGCAGCGATTTACTTAACTCTAACAATCGCAATCTTCGGAGCTTTTGCGTGGCTCGGGTAAAACCATATATCTGAACCAAAACTCTATTCAGGCTCGCTTCGCTCGCCCTGCCAACTCAACATTACCATCACCATCATTATGATGGCCATTATTGTTATCGTTATAAATTTCCCCATAGACCCTAGAAACAATGCAGAAAAACCAAAAACTGCACAAAGCATATAAATCAAAAATAAAATCTTTCGAAGAGAAAGGCCCATACTCATCAACTTATCATGTAGATGCAAACGATCTTTACCCTTAAAAGGAGATCTACCTTTGATCAAACGCTGCAAAATCACCCAAAAGAAATCAAGCAAAGGGAAACCAAGTATCAGAAATGCCGTAGCGACTTTTCCACCTGAAAAAATAGATAAAACAGCGAGCATGAAGCCAAGAAACATAGAACCACTATCCCCCATAAGCATCCTAGCCGGATAAAAATCAAAACACCAGAAAACAAGAGCGACTCCGGCAAGCACAATGCTCATAATAATAACCGGTGATTGGTCGATAGTGTGGAACCCGGGCCTAGAGCTCAGGAAAAAAAGTGCAAATGAAGCGACCACCCCTACTCCTGAAGCCAAGCCATTAACACCATCAAGCCAATTCACACTATTTATAAGAATCATAATCCAAAGAATCGTAAAGATATCAGCTAGCCAAACTATCTCAAATCCATGTATCACCGTAGTATATATATCGAGGGAAAATGGCTCCCCAAAAGGATTTGAGATACTATGAATCCCCACATTAGAATACACGATAATCGCTCCGGCTAAAAATTGAATAAGAAGACGTAATGATGCGGGTAGAGGCCTAAAATCATCTACAAAAGACATACCAACTATAAGCCCCGCGCTGACCATGACACCAATCACACTTGGATACTCATGAATCGGAAGGAAAATCAAAACAACTGCAACGAAAATCAAATACAACACAATTCCAAATGAGTACGGAATCGGTTTTCTCTTGAGCCCATATTTTGCCGGTTTATCCATCAGCTTCAACTTGGGGAAAACTTTCAACCCCAAAAGGCACAACACAAGAGTTGAAATAGACGCTGCAAGAAATGGATAAAGATAATTCATAAATGTTATTTAACGATAATCTTTTAGTAACAAACCCAGCTTATACAAATCAAAATAAATACGCCACCAATCAGCCCACATAATATGAGAATTACCACATAGGCACAATGCGAAATATCACATACTTCACCAAAATTCATCGCCTCCAACCGAACTTTATCCTCTCACCAAAATTCATCGCCTCCAACCGAAACTTCCGCTCTTTTCCCTTCCTTTTTTGTTTCCACTTTTGTTTCCACAACATTTAAGCTCACCTTTTTGCCAAATATTTCTTATCCATAACATGGGTAATTTCATGATGCTCCTTGCAAAGAAGCACTAGATGCCTCGGATCATGGCTCCTTTGGATCCCAAATCGTATCGTATGATGAATTGTTTTCGCATCTC
>JAUYJN010000037.1 GCA_030700255.1 Candidatus Peregrinibacteria bacterium
AACAGCTGTGATGGTTCCTTTGCACACTGGAAAGGCAAGCTGGGGGTTCACAGAGGATTGGCGAAAAAAAGGAAGCAAAAGATGATGCATTATTTACTCGAAAATTCATAACATCAGCCCGCAAAAAATTCCCTTATCCCAAAAAATTGAATTCACTACTTGGTAAATAAACCTTCTGACTATGGACGTACTTTTTCTTGATGCAAATATATTTTTCTCAGCCGTCTACTCAAAAGTTGGGGGTTCAAATTATCTTTTTCAACTAGCGAATAAAGGGCTGTTCTCGATTGTCACGAGCGAATACGCCCTAAAAGAAGCTAAGATCAATATTGAGAAAAAACTTGGTAAGGAGAAGCTGCCTGATTTTTATAAATTAGTTGTTATTTTAACGGAGGTTGATTCAAAAAAAACTACAAGCAGGCAATTAGCCAATCTTCACAAGGCAATTGCTATGAAGGATGTTCCTATTTTAGCCTCTGCCATCAATTTAAAAGTAGATTTTCTTATCACTCTCGATAAAAAAGATTTCATGGGTAAAAAAATGGAGATTACCGATTTTCCTTTTGAGATTGTAACCCCTGGGACCTATTTGAACACTATACTGGACGCTTAGACGTGTGGAAAAGTCTGTTGATCCTAGACAATTACTGATTTTTAACTTAAAATACAGGTCCTGTAAAAAGGATAAGGATTGCTTGAAGGCAAAATGACAATGTTGCTTACGCAAAGAGTGAATGCTTCACGACCTTATTTCGCAACACAAGCTTACGCGTGTTGCATAGCTCCTTGAAAAGTGGGGATGTACATGGTTTCGACAAGAATGATAAAGAAATTCATATTGCGTGTACGGCGTCGCGCTGTCCGCCGGAATATCCGTCCAGCGCAAATCTAAGTGCTAACGCATTTAAAAACATTGCAGCTGCAATGAATAGAGAAGCCGCTTCTGTGGCACCATCTTTCGCATTCGCTGCATAAACCTTTCCCCTTTTTGGGAAAGTCGCTTCGCTCCGGACGTCTTATAAGGAAACGAAGTGTCATTCATAAGGCTCGAGGGTTTGTGTGTTAGTAGCGCAAAACCTCTAAAAATTACTACTAGAACTTAATTGTGGCTTTTGCTTGTTCTCTATCACTTTTAGGTTCTCAAACCAACAGAATAAGCTACACATGTAGACGTATGCGTTTCTCATTTTTGGACGGGGGTTCGACTCCCCCCATCTCCACCATATTAAAAAAACAAGTATAAAGAAGGCTATTGACAAACAACCCGTTTTTGCTGTTAACTGCTTTCTTGATTTTAATATTTTTTTTATGACACAATCTGCTACTGCTACGAATTTAGAATGTTCAATTGATTTGGAAGCAATTTTAACAGATGGAAATACGAACTATCCGTTTAATAACATTGCGACAACTTGCCGCTTGATGGAAGAAGCCGGGCTTCCTGAAAAGCTCGGTGGCGACTGTTATGACCAGGTCACAAGGATGATTGAGAAGATTAGAGGGGCTGGCCAGGAAGCGCTTTATATTGCGGCAGGGTATCATTTTGGAATCTTAACTGAGGGCAGCGAGCGGGCGTATCTAGATCCGACGTTAAGCATGCGAGACCCAATGTACCTTGATGAACTTTCTAGCGAAAAGCCTTTGCGTGCAAATACCTACCCGGTTGTTCAAGATAAATCCTCTTTTTTATCCGTTAATTTAACCGGTGATATTTTGCGAAGCGAATGGAACGTCCCACGCCCAGGCGTGGATGGAAATGCTGAAATTCCACGAATGGCAAGGCAAACAAATGAATTTGACTTAAGGCGAGCGACTGACGGCATAGACTATAACCCCGATGTTGTAAGGAAATTTTTTCATGACTATGTCAGAACCCTGGCCTGGAATACTGTAACTCCCGAGACTGGCGAAGTTATAACGTTAAGCCTAGGAGTTGAAGGTGCTGTTTCCGCAAGAAGTAGCGAACTTAAAAACCGACTTACAAGTGGAACTGATGACTGTGAGAAGCGTCTTCATATAGTGGCTAAGACGACAGGGCTAACCAGAGCTGAGCTTGATGAATTTTTAGAATTGGGGCAGGCGAAATTTAGAGAGTTAAAGGCCCGTCCTTTATAAAAAAATACCCTTAACAGTTTTTATGGGTAAACTCCAGCGAGATGTATAAGCTTTGTAAAAATTAAGTTTGATGGTATGTTTTTGATGTTATTTTTTAAAGATTTTTTTATGTTAAAAGTTGGGGATATGGCGCCGGATTTTACGCTGCAGGATCAAGATTGGGAACTTCATACGTTATCAGATTTTAGAGATCAAAAAGTTCTTTTGTATTTTTATCCAAAAGATGCAACCCCCGGTTGTACTGTCGAAGCGTGCAGCTTTCGTGACAATTTGAATATTTTAAAGGGCAAAGGTGTGCAGGTGCTTGGAGTAAGTACTGACTCGGTCGAATCTCATAAAAAGTTTGTTGCAAAGCATAGTTTGAATTTCCCACTACTTGCAGATATCGAAAAAGAGGTTTGTAAGGAGTACTCGGTGCTAGTAGAGAAATCCATGTTTGGCAAAAAATATATGGGACTTCAAAGGGATTCTTTCTTAATTGATGAGAACGGGAAAATTATTAAGCATTATGTAAAAGTAAATCCGCTCAAGCATGTGGCGGAGGTGCTGGATGACATAAGTAAGTTGAAATAATCAGCCAAATATGAATGATGAAAGGCTGCCTAAAGTTGTGGAGGGGGCGATGAATAAGGGTGTTTTTTCGGCCTGTGTTATTGGGGTGGTTGAAAATGGATTGTCCGATGTGCGAAGCTTTGGCGAGGCTTGTGAAGATTCAATTTTTGACGTCGCTTCAGTTACCAAGGTCGTGCCGACTTCGACTTTAGCTTTAAAATTAATCGACGAAGGGCGAATTAAATTAGATGACAAGCTGATTGATTATGTGCCCGAATTTGCAAATAGCGATCGAGAAAATGTGAAGATTTTTCACCTGCTCACGCAGGGCTTGGATTATGATTTTAGACTATCGGATTATAAAAATTTATCTGCTGATGAAATCTTGAATGTAATATTTACAACTGAATTTAAAAGTCTTCCAGGTGAAAAATATTATTATACAAATGCTACGAGTATTTTATTAGGGCTGGTGGTTGAGAATGTTTATGGAGGAGCTCTTGATGAGATTGCGACGAGAGAAATATTTGAGCCACTTGAAATGAATGATACATCTTTTCACCCTGAGGATTTGGATTTTGAAAGAATTATTGCAACGGAGTTTGATGACTGGCGAGGGCGCGAAATTCGCGGAGAGGTGCATGATGAAAGTTCTTGGAAATTGCGCGAAAAGATTGTCGCCGGCGCAGCCGGCGTGTTTTCAACGGCGCCTGATTTGCTAAAATTTCTTGAAGCGATCTTGAAAAAAGCTTTGCCATCAAGCCTTGGCTGGGAAACTTCAAAGCCCTATATGGGAGACCATCATGAAAATCGCATCGGCAAAACCGGTTTCACCGGCTCCGTAATAATGATAGATAAAGCCCTTCAAAAGGGCTTAGTAATACTCACAAACTACACCTATCCAAAAAGAAAACCTGACCTACCAAAGGGGAGAAATGATTTTTTTAAAGAGGTGGCAAATATTATTTTCGAGGATAAAGTATAAATCCGAAATTCAATAAATTCATAGCAGCTAGGGAGAGTAGCTCTGTATTGCTTGCGCCATAATACATGAGCGCTGGATAAACTATTGCGGTTAGAATTCCACATATTATTTGCTGATTTCTTTTGATCGGTGAGGTTTTTGGCTCAATCAACATAATTGCCGCAAAGAAAAATATGGTCCCGCTAGTAAATATAAATTCAAAAAACTCCTCTCCTTGTAAGAAATACACAAGCGCTGCATATGGAACCAAAAAGCTTACAAATAATGGCCATTTTTTCCATACATTGAGCCCTGAAAGCACCCAAACGAGAAGCAAAACAAGCGCCAAAGGCTCTTTAAATGAAGCTCCCCACCATGATATAAATGGACTCTCCATACCTGGTATCAACGCTGCAACGCTTACCAAAACCAAAAGTGCAAATACCGCCGGATTGATAATCGGTCGACCTTTCCATTCAAAGAAAAATTTAAAAATCACAGCTATAAATGTAGCGAGCAGAGAATAAATAAATTCGGCGATGTCCTCGCTAAAACCTAATATCAAGAAAATTATCAAACATGTAGCTATCGTATTCCAAATTGATTTTTTCTTTTTTGAAATTTTCTGAAGAACATAAAATAAAACAACTCCAAATCCAAGAGTTGCCAGTAAGTGCAAAATCACTTCATTGCTAAAATTAAAACCGGTAGCAACGACGCTATAAATTGATAGGAAGATTGTGAATTGTTGCAATGGGTTAAGCTTGTTTTTTAGCATATGTTGTGGGATATTTTTGTACGATTTATTAAATTTAGATTACCTTATATTATATGGAAAAAACAATACGTTACTTTTTGCTAATTATGATCGTAACCGGAGCACTTTTTGCGTATGGGTGCTTTGGCGATGAGCTTTTTGACTCGGATGTCGAGGATGGTACGGTGATGAGCGAAAAGAAGCCGGTTGCGCCAACCCCAGTTTCAACGCCTGAGCCTACGCCGAGGGCTATGCCTATGAATACCGAGAATAGTGCAATGATGGATGGCTCCACGCCTATGATGGAAATGATGCTAGCATATAAAAACGGGACATACTCAGCGGAGGCGGGCTACTTAAGCCCTGCGGGAAATGAGAGCATTTCCGTTTCTCTGACGCTTGATAACGATATCGTGACCGCAGTAAACCTAGTGCCCCACGCATCAAATGAAACGAGCATAAAATTTCAAAGCGCCGTAAAAAATGCAGCTCCCGCCCTAATCATTGGTAAAAAACTTACCGATATCGGCGCCTTCTCAAAAATAAGTACGTCTTCACTTACACTTATGGCTTTTAACCAAGCTATAAGTTCTATCAAGGCTTCTGCGAAAAACTAATTATGCTGATTTGCACAAATGCGAACAAAGAAATGATTGGAAGTATGTTCCAATTTTCTATCGTGCACGAGGATGGTTTTGACTGTGACGATCTTTTGGAAAAACTTTTTGCGGAAGGTGCGCGAATTGAAAATATGTATTCACGATTTATCGATAACAATGAACTGGCGGATTTAAATTCAAAACTTAATGAGTGGGCTGCTGTCAGCCTGGAGTTTTTTGAATTACTTACGTTTGCAAATGGTGTTTTTGAAAATACAAACGGCGCATTTGATATTACGGTAAAAAGTGTCTTGGATGGATTAGGGTACGACAAGGATTACACGTTTCAAGATGGAAAGCCCGGCAAGAGCGGCACCGTGGAATTAGATGAAAAAAATAAAAAAGTAAAAATCTCAGCACAAATAGAGCTCGGAGGGTTCGGCAAGGGGTATGCGATAGATCGCATGTCTGAAATTTTAATTTTGAACGGTTACGAAAATTTTTGCATAGATGGTGGCGGTGATATATTTTGCAAAGGAAAGGATGAAAAAGGTGAGGGCTGGAAAGTACACTTCGGACATCCGATACATCGTGATGAAGCTATAGGATTCACAGTTGCCGACGGATTCGCATGCACTTCGAGCAATCCAAATTTACGTAAATGGGGAGATGGCAAACATCACCTCATTGACCCAAGTAGCGGTAAGCCTGCGGCTAATATGATTGGAGTGTACGTACAATCGCCTACTGCGATGATCGCCGACGCTTACGCGACGGCGCTATTTGCAATGGGTTATGAGAAAGCTAAAGAATTATTAGAAGATAAAAAAATCCCCGTCGAGGCGATGATAATCAGCCCAACAGGGAAAGTTTTTAAAAGTGAAAATTTCAAAGGCGAGCTATTTTAACGAGCCGGTCGAACGTCAGTTCCTCCAACAGTCATTTCGCCTTGATGGTTGCCCCCTCCTACATTCATATTCCTTTGATCGTTGCCCCTTCCAACAGTCATTCTGGATTGAAAGTTGACCCCTCTGACATTCATATTCCCTTGAAAGTTGGCCCCTCCGACATTCATACATTCTTGAAGGTTGCTTCCTCCGACATTCATATTCCTTTGAACGTTGCTCCCTCCGACAGCCATATCTACTTGACAGTTGTTCCCTCCGACATTCATACATTCTTGAAGGTTGCTCCTTCTGACATTCATACCTTCTTGATAGTTGTTCTTTCTGACGTTCATATTCCCTTGATAGTTGCTCCCTCCGACATTCATATTCCTTTGAACGTTGCTCCCTCCGACAGCCATATCTACTTGAAAGTTATCTCCTTTAACCTTGCAACCAGCCATTTTTAAATCCCCTCCGACTCGAGCTCCATTCATACGCACTTCGTCGAAACTATAGCCTGATACATCCAAACTTACGCCATTAAACCCCGGGCATTCAAGCTGTGTCAATAAAAGACGCGCCTGGTCTTCCGTAATTTTCAAACCGTTATTAAGGTTTATACGAGCCTCAACTATTTGTTGCAGAATTTCCGGATCTGTACTTGCGAGTGTAAGTACCCTTTTCATAAAAGCTCTATCGGCCTTATCATCCTGGGTTATGTTGGGCATCCCTTTCTTTAATGCCTCACCCATAGGCGTACCTTCAAGCAAAGTCTTCAACGTAGGGCTTTGAAGAAACTCAAAAGACCTAGAATTATTTTTCATATTATATGATTTAAATAAGAAGTAATTCTAAAACTACATTCGGAATACGTCAAGGCGTTTTTTATATAAGGCGAGCATCCGCCACACTCCAATCAATAGCATTCATGAAGGCGGACATATAATCAGCTCGGGAGAGGGCGTAGTCTGTGATGAAGGCGTGTTCAAAAACATCCATGACAAGAAGGGGGGTGGCTCCTGCGAGATGCCCCGTATCATGCTCGTTAATCCACACGTTAAATAATGCGTTTTGATCTCTATCCCATGACAAAACGACCCAACCTATGCCACGCATTCCACCTATGGATAAAAAGTCTTTTTGCCAATTTTCCAAAGATCCCCAAGTGGATTCAATAGCTGTCTTGAGGCTTCCGTCTCCAAGTGGAGTGCCTCCGTTTTTCATATTTCCAAAATATAATTCATGAAGTCGCATACCGTTATATTCCCAACCAAACCTTCTTGTGAGTTCATTGTACTCCGGTGTACCCGCTGCATAAGTTCCGGCTCGAAGTTTGTCTATAAGTGTATTTGTTGCATTTACATACCCCGCATACAACTTAAAATGGTTGTTCAAAAGCGTGTCTGAAAACCCGGGGGTCCCAAGCAAGTATGAGTAATCTTTTTGAGTGTACATGGTCATTAAAGTTAAAAATTAAATTTTTCCAATCAGGTCTATTCCCGGTTTAAGAGTTTCTGCTCCCGGTTTCCAGTTCGCAGGGCAAACTTCACCGCCATGCTCACGTACAAATTTTGCAGCTTGAACCTTACGCAGGAGCTCCGCAGCGCTTCGTCCCACTGAGTTGTCATGTAGTTCGTATGCTTTCAAAACCCCATCCGGATCGATAACATAACTTCCGCGGAGCGAAAGCCCTTCGCTCGCAATCAACGTTCCAAATTGTCTGCAAATATTTCCGGTAGGATCTGCAAGCATTGGGAACTTTACTAAATTTATAGCCTTTGAATGATCCCACCACGCCTTGTGCACAAACGCCGTGTCCGTACTCACAGAAAGAATTTCAGCCCCTTCTTTTTGAAACTCTTCGTACAATTCTGCCATCTCTTTGAGCTCTGTCGGACATATAAATGTAAAGTCCGCAGGGTAGAAAAACATCACCACCCACTTGCCAGCGTAGTCAGAAAGTTTTACCTTTGCCATCTTGTTTGCGTGAAAAGCCTCCGCCGTGAAGTCTTCCACTTTTTCGTTGATTTGCACCAACTTTATTTCTTTTTCCATATTTTTTAATTAAAAAATAATAAATATTTTGATTCTTGATACTCGCAAAATTCTTCCATAAATTCAACCCCACTTTATAGACTTAATCAAAAAAATACAAATTTATCTAAGTCCCTCTTGAGGCTAAAATAGGTCTGACTAAAGCCTACCCTACCCATGCAAGGCTTATTTTAAGCATCAATACTTTCTAGAATCTCAATGGCTATGTCTTCGGCTGCGCGCCGTCCCTCATCATAAATATCCGCATACTGTTCAAAATCAAGCATTCCAAAATCACTAACCTCCGGGTGTATTACAAACTCAGGATTAATCATTTCCATAATTCTCTCCGCACTCCTTCTTTCCGTTATGGCTAACGCTCTCATCATCACATTAACCGGAAATGCTAATTTCAACTTAGTTTCTTTGATTCTGCCCTTCTTAATAGACAAATGGTACTTTTCTTCTTTTTTCGGCTGAACATAAAAATGATATATCATACCAGCCATATTTTGTTGGGACACATACGACTTAAGGTCGACCGCAATTATTATTTCAGCCCCCATTCCCCTACAAATATCAACCGGAATTGAGTTTACAACGCCTCCGTCCACAAAAAGCCGATCTTGATAAAACACAGGCGGGTAAAGGCCGGGTAGGGCGCTTGATGCCATTACCGCCTCTAAAACATTCCCCGAGTCGAACACGATCTGTTCTCCACTTTCCAAATCTACAGCATTTACACTGAGTGGAATTTTTAAATCTTTAAACTCCAAATCTTCCGGAATTAGCTTTTTAAGACTTCTTAAAATTGAGTTACCGCTAAAAATACTTCCATTACCAAACCCCAGGTCTTTTATGCCAATCGGTTTATGGTCCGCAAATTCTTTTACTATTTCAAGTAATTCTTCCGGGCTTTTCCCTTGAGCGATACCGGCCCCAACTATAGCCCCTATACTACATCCTGTAATGCAATGAATCGGAATCCCATGTTTTATCAGCACCTCGTAAGCGCCGATGTGTGCAAAGCCCCTTGCGCCGCCACCCCCTAACGTCAGGCCTACCTTTTTGTTTGTTTTACAGCTTTCCATCTAAAAAACATATAATACATCCAATTATTATACACGAAAAGGAGGCTTTTGTGGAGGGCTTATAGCTACTTCTTTTTTACACTACCTTGGAGGGCCTTCAAACTATCTTCGAGGCCTTTTACCCAGTCGCCCGTTAAGTCGGCGGTGCGGATACGAAGGCGGGTGCCGGTGATACGCCAGTTTGCGTTGAAGTTGAGCATGTTGATGATGTTCTCAGGTTTGATCTTTACGCCCATCTGCAAAACTATTTCTTGTTTTTCTTTCTTGTGAATATTTTCGGCCTTCACGTTGATGATGTGGGCGGTCTTTGCAAGAATCTTTAAATTTAGAACTGTGAATAAGTTGAGAACTTCTTTTGGCATTCGTCCATGTTCTTCAACTATATCGTTTTGAAGTTCGTCCAAATATTTCTTTGTGTCTGCATTTGAAAGCCTTTGATAAACAGATATTTTTTCTTTGGAATTCAAAATGTATTCATCCGGTATGTATGCGTTTAGAGGGACTTCAATTGTAACTTCCTCCTCGTCCTCAGCCTCTTGCAATCTGTCACCTTTACGACCCTCTTTTAGATCATCTACGGCCTTCTTTAACATGCGCATGAAATGACTTACCCCTACTACATTGATCGTTCCCGATTGATTTACTCCGAGCACATCTCCGGCTCCACGGATCTCTAGATCCTTCATGGCTATTTGGAATCCGGCTCCTAATTCAGACGCTTCAACTATCGCTCGGAGACGTTTTTTGGCATCCAGCTTTAGGCGTTCCGAATGGTATAGGAAGTATGCGTAAGCTTGTCGTTTTGAACGACCAACTCGGCCGCGCAGCTGGTACAGCTGCGCGAGGCCAAACTTCTCAGCGTTATTTACAATTAATGTATTTGCATTCGCAAGATCGATTCCGTTTTCAATAATTGTCGAACTAATCAATACATCAAACTCACCATCTTTGAAACTAAGGATTCTATTTTCCAGTTCAGCCGGATTTAATTTTCCATGTGTAACAAGAAATTTCGCCTCCGGCACAAGTGCCCGAAGCTTCTCCGCCATCGATTCTATCGTCTGAACTCTATTGTGCAAAAAATACACCTGTCCGCCGCGCTCTTTTTCTCGAAGAATCGCATCCCTGATAAGTCCGTTTGAATACCTCCTAACCTCCGTCACCACAGGAAGTCTTCCCGGCGGCGGCGTTGTAATCGTAGTTATATCCCGAAGTCCGTTCAAACTCACATTCAAAGTTCTCGGTATAGGTGTCGCAGTCAATGTAAGTATATCTATTTCTGATCTGAATTTTTTAAACTTTTCCTTTTGAGCGACCCCAAACCTCTGCTCCTCATCAATTATTAGTAATCCCAAACTTTTAAAATCAACATCATCCGAAAGCAATCTGTGAGTTCCAATAACTATATCAACCTCTCCTTTTTTTAATTTTTCTATTACCCATCTGTGTTTCGCCACCGTTTGAAATCGACTCAAAGCCTCTATCCTTATATTAAAAGCCTCCATCCTTTTCTTAAAAGATTTGAAATGTTGGTCCGCAAGGATTGTTATCGGTGCGATTACCGCCACTTGCTTGCCACCTTGCACACATTTGAACGCAGCCCTCATCGCAACTTCCGTCTTACCAAATCCAACATCCCCACATACAAGTCTATCCATTGGCTGGGGCGTCTCCATGTCGTTCTTCACGTCTATTATCGCCTTTATCTGTCCCGGAGTTTCTTCGTACGGAAAAGTTTCTTCAAATTGTTTTTGAAGATCCGTGTCATAAATAAACTTATGACCTTTAGCGAGCGCCCTTTTGGCATATAACTCTAGCAATTCTTTTGCTGTCTTTTCAGTTTCTTTTTGAACTTTTGAAGTAACCGTTTGCCACTCTGCAGATCCGAGCCTGGTCAGCTTCGGCTTACTATCCTCTCCAGCTATATACTTCGCCACCTTGTCCGCCTGATCAATCGGAACGTATAATTTATCATTTTCCGCATATCCTATCTTCAAATATTCACGTGTGATTTCGTCTATCGTCTTTTTATCAAGCCCCATGAAAAGTCCGATTCCATGATCCTGATGAACCACGTAGTCGTTTGGCTTGAGGGATGTCAAAAAGTCCGAAAATGCCTTTGTTGAAACCGTTCTCTCTGTTCCGGTTTCTTTGATTCCTATTATTTCCCTGTCTGTAATTACAAATATTTTTTCGCTTGGAGTCTGGAATGGCTCCGGGAAAACGTCTTCTTTTGCCATACCCACCAAAACAACCTCTCCGCCCCGCTCATTTGTTCTATCCAATTTAGCCAGCTCTGATGAGTAGGGAAGTTCCTTTTCTTTAAAAATCGCTTCAAGCTCTTCTTTATGCTTTGTAAAAAGAACCGTTTTCCATCCTGACAATCTTTTCTCCCTTAAATCCGAGATCATATCTAACACGTTCTGATACTTCAAAACTGATAAATAGTGCAAATGTTCATGATTCCCCTCATCCTCCATAAATGATGCAATTTCAAAAAACCTAACCTTTCCTTTGTACGATCTTACTAAAGTATTAAATTGCTCATAAAATTCATCAAATATCTCTAATTCATCTTCGACAACCAAATCTTCTTTACCTAAATAGTCCAGTAAAAAACCCTTTTTCTCACTTGTTATTGGCAACACTTTCAATATATCTGAGCCAAGCTCAGCCTTAATCCCTCTATACGTACCGAGTGCGTCTGAAACCTCTATTGATTCTATCTTGTCAAAACCAAGATTTATTTTCACCGGATATTGAAGATTTACCGGAAAAAGCTCTATAACTTCACCTTTTTTTATATATGTCCCCTTTTCAAGATGTTCATCTTCAGATATTTCATATCCGGCCTCTATAAGTTTATGAAAAAACTCAACCGTATCCACTTCGTCCCCTATTTTCATATTTATGGTTAATTCCTTTATCAATTCTTTCTTTGGAACTTTTTCAAAAAGATCTTCGTATCTTATTACCAGTGTATATGGACGATGCTCCATCAGTCGAGAAATCCTATCCATTATATGAATATTATTCATCCTTTCAACATCGCTATTGAACCTTAAATCCCCTTGTTTTAGTAATTCAAAATTTTCAACATCAGTTGATCCCCAAAATTCCAAATTCCTATTTATACTATCTTGCTCTGATTTTGTTGTAGTTAGCCAAATAACGTGCTGTTTTTTGAGCGGTAGTGATGTAAAAATAAATGCCTTTGACGAAAAATTTCCCGCTCCTGATATTGAGAGGTTTTCATATGTTTCGAAAATGTTAGCCAACGCCTTATTGTGATCCCCCGCAAAAAAAGAAGAGAATCTTAAAATTTTATCCATTCTTATTAAAAAACTACTACACTCTAAGTGGCATAATTATATGAAGGTAGCCATCCCCTTTTTCTGACTTAATTGTAACGGGTGAAAGCTTACCATCCAATTCAAACATAATATCCTTATCTTTCATCTGAGTAAGTACATCAAGTAAAAACTGTGCATTAAGCGCTATCTCATTGTCTTCACCGTTTTTTTCAATATCTACTTCCACCTTCCCCTCTCCAACTTGATTTTCCTCAGTTTGAATCATCATACTACTTCCACCAATCCCAACTCTAACGCCGGAATTATGCTCCCTAACAAACAAATTAGTCTTCTTAACCCCAAGTATAAACGCCTCTTTGTCTATTTTTACAGAAGTTTTACTCTCCTTTGGTATTATTTTCTTATAATCCGGGAAGTTTCCCTCAATCAGTCTTGATGTAAGTGAAAGCGCCTTCTGTTCAAACAATACCTGGTTTTTAGATATATAAACCGTAACCTCGTCGTTTGTATCCTCTAAAACTTTTGCAAGTTCTGAAATTGTTCTTGATGGGATTATGCACGTGAATTCTAATTCGGACTTAAGTGGTGTTGATCTCTCAGAAAGCCTGTACGAATCAGTCGTTACCATTTTAAATTCATCGTTTTTCAGTTCAAATAAAACCCCCATTAACACCGGTCTTGATAAATTATTTGACGCTGAGAATGTAACTTGATTTGCCATTTCACTAAGCATGTTCGCTGAAATTTTAAAACTTTCCTTCTTTTCTATTTGTGGAATAAGTGGGAATTCATCGATTTTTATCCCCTTTATTTTAATGTTTTCGTGATGGGCTTTAATATTTAACGTTAATCCCTCTGTAACCTCAAGCGTAACCTCACCTGATTTTAAAAGTGAAACGTAATTCGTAAATACTTTTGCCGGAATAGTTATAGCGCCTTCATTCATAACATTCGCCTCGATAAAATAATTTATCGCTATTTCCAAATTTGTTGCCGTAAAAAACAACTTCTTACCTTCGGCCTTGATAAGAATATTGTTAAGAACCAGAAGTGTGTTTCCAGAACTTATCGCTCTATTTACAATCGATAGAGCAAGACTTAAATCTTTTTGTTCGCAAGTTAATTTCATATTTATTTGTGAGAAAATTATATTTGATTTTTCATTAAGTACAAGGTGAGATTTGCACAATTTCTTTTTTATATATTTTAATAAGTTTTATTAATTTATTTATATATATAACTAGTAGTTATAGTAGGCTCTAGTTTTTTATCTAATAAGTGGTTTAATATACTTTGAATTTTTATATAAATTAAACCGGTGATATAGCGTAAGCTAATCGATGAAATCGAGAGATCAGAGTAACAAAATAAAACAAGGAAGTCCACTAGATTTGGCTTATTACCAATGTGTAAAAGTATTTAAAAAATGTGTATAACTATTGGCTTTATTTAAAGGTTCTAAATTCCCCATATACAAAATACATAAGGTTAAGCCCTTCCGGTAGCTATTTTTATGATAACAAATATTCGTCTTCAAAAGTAATTTTTGAATGTGCAAAAATGTGCATAACTTGTTAATATAGTGTGTGAAAAAGAATCATTTATTGCGAAGTGTCGAACATTTTGGGTAAAAGTTAACTTATTTTGGAGGGCTGAAATGAACTTTAAAAATGTGAGTTATGCACATTTTGGGGATATAGGGAGAAAATAGTTGTTAAAATTTTTCCAAGAAATAATCAATCATTTTCTCGGACAACTTATTCACCGAATAGGCCGGAGGTCGTGTACTGCGAAGAGGCGTAAAAGACGGAATTCATATAGATTGTCGGTAAATCCCACCTCGATGACCGATTTTTAAGACATAGAACAGGTTGTTCGATTTGGCCTGGCTTTCGTGATGCACAAGTACTCTATAATTCCCGACTCTAACACGATGCGTAGCCGGATAATAGTCTTGCAAGGTTTCAATTACTGAAAATATATCCGGATGTGACTTTAACCAATGCAGTCTTTCTTCTATTCTTTTTTGCATATCTTTAGGCAATTCCCTAAGTGACTTTTTGCCTTTTTTCGTAAATTGAAATGTATTCATGAAGTCTTATATTACAAGATCGCTGAGGCCGGACTTCAATGATTCTTGCAATTCCTTTTTCAAGGCCTCCTTGTTCATCCGCATTTCGAAATCTTCCAAATAATCTTCAACCCATCCCATACATCCATCAAAATATGGAAGAATGACCATGCGACCCTCACCTCTGTTCGTTACAATATATGTCGTTACTTCAATATCTTTTGCTATTTCACACATTTTTTTCTGCGCCTGAGTCGTAGTGATAATCTTTGCCATATGTATTGAGTTATATAGTTTAATACTTAGTCTACTATATAGTGTACTACACTCTACTATTGGAAACAATAGGAAATCCCTCAAATAAAACGACTTCATAGCACTAAGAAGCCTCTGATGATTCCTTTGGTATCAGGGTTCTTTATAAAAACCGGACTTAAGTATATACAGAACATGATTGGTAGAATAACAGAGGATCATTCCCCCATATCTGCAAGCTGTTCGTCAATAGTCGGCCACTTATCACCATGCTTTTTCTTTATCAAGGGAATAAGTTTCTTAAACTCTTCGAGCTGGTTACCGATTCTTTTATCCAAATTCATAATTCGAAATATTTTAAAAATTGTGATGCCTTTTTTTGCACTTTTTTATTATAAAACTTCAGTAATTTTAAAAATAACTCCTTGTTAAATTTTGAAATATTAAAATCTGTAAAGTCCGTATCAAAAACGGTGAAGCAATCAAGTATGGCTCTTTCTATAGACGCAATCGAATATTGAGTGTTGAACTTCACACCAAGTTCCAAGAAGAGCATTTTTTTGATTGTATGGTATTCATATGTCGTTTTTTCGATCTCTATTTGACGAGCACGAGGGCCTATGAGATAAACATGGCTAAACTCTTGAAAAATAACACCCTCCTTTTTCAGTACGGAATATAGTGAGATATAGCTTCCCGGCATCATTTTGCAGCCAAGCTCAAATTGATTATAGTTTTTATTCAAAGTGAAAATGCCGGGCTTGATTCTATACATTTCGTCCCTACGTACTTTCAACATAATCATATTTCTAGCGGAGTCATAGGTAGTTCCCCAAAGTTCAGTGATTTCATTTGTGGTGAATATCGTCTTGCCCGATTTAATCAATGGAGATAGACTTGCCATATAAATGCAAAATTGTAAATGAATGATTGACAAAATTGCAGCAAAACGTAGCATTTAACGCAAGTGTAATTTTCAAACTATGCATTTAACCGACATGCAATTCGCAATTAATGGCCTACGAAAAATGCTATTTGGCGGAGGTGTATTAGAAAGATAGTGACTCAAAGCCCTTTATAGACTTTACCGCGATACTCCATATAAATCGGGATGCCATTTTTTGAGGTTTTGAGAAAAATAATCCTGATTTTACCTACACGGATTCTATAATGATTTTCGACACCTTTCATCTTTTGCACATCGTATTCTGCAAGTTTCAACGCCACAATATCTCGCAAAATCTCCATGAGCTGCAAGGCAAGTTTTTTTTCGATTTTTCGCAGGAATTTTTCAATCTGATCCATGGATCTCTTTAATCTTGTTTATAATATCATCAATCGGCAAGCCTTCTTCGCAGTAAAGTCCAAAACTTTTCTTATTTTCGAAATAAACGACTTTCTCTTCTTTAATTGGTTGGATAAGCAAACCATCTTTCGTTTCTTTTGCGATAAAATTTTTCGTGTCGTATTTTTCACGCCAATTTTTTGGGAGAGTTACTTGGCCGGTATTAAAAAGTTTGAGCGTATACGTATTCATCATATTAATATGTTTAACTAAATTAATCAATATCACTAATATGATAGCCTATTTCATCAATGGAATACAATAGCAAGTCGTAGTCATGATGTCTATTTCGCAATTCATATTTTATTTCAATAATTAAGAATTAACCTTATAATGCCCTCAAAACATGAAAAAATCTTAAAATAAATGCGAAAATATGGACAAACCTTGTGCACAATGCGGCTCGACATTTACCATCGCGGATGAAGATCTGGCTTTTTATGACAAAGTGTCGCCGGTTTTTGGTGATGTGAAATACGCAATACCGGCACCGACGCATTGCCCCGCCTGTCGTAGTCAGAGAAGGCTGTCACATCGGAATGGTAGGACTCTTTATCAGAGAAAATGTGACGGTACCGGTGAAAATATTATTTCCGTGTATCATCCTGATGCGACTTTCCCGGTTTATTCTGTGGAACATTGGTATTCCGATAATTGGGATGGGCTTAGCTTTGGAAGAGATTTTGATTTTACTCGCTCATTTTTCGAACAATTTCATGAGCTTTCAAAGCTTGTACCTCGTGCATGTTTGCTCAATGAGGCAAATGAAAATTCTCCTTATACCAGCTATGCCGGATGGAATAAAGATTGTCATTTGATTTTCTATTCCGATTATAATAATCAGTGTTACTACATTGGCGATTCCTTCCATAATGTGAATTGCATGGACTGCTCATTTTCAAATAGAAATGAACTTTGCTATGAACTGATAAACTCATTTGAATGTTATAACTCTAAGTATATTTATGATTCTAAAAATTGTTTGGATTCATGGTTTTTGAAGAATTGTTTGGGATGTAAGAATTGTATCGGTTGTGTGAATTTGAGACAAAAGGAATATTGTATTTTCAATGAGCAATATACAAAGGAAGAGTATGAGAAGAAGCGAAATGAATTTGGATTTAACAATCATCAGTATATAGCGGAATTTGGAAAAAGGTTTCAGGAATATGCCGTTCAATTTCCACAAAAATCATATCATGGAGTGCAAAATGAAAATGTGAGTGGCGATTATATTACAACTTCTCAAAACTTGAAAAATTGTTTTCATGTGGAAGCAAGTCAAGATTGCGCCTACTTGAATGACTGTCAAAAATGTAAGAATTGTTATGATATGGATGGCTGGGGCGGAAGTGCGGCGGAGATGGTATATGAAGGTCAAACGGTTGGCGAGAAAGTGCAGAATTTATTATTTAGCAGCTTTGTACTTAGCTCATCTCATGACATTATGTATTCGGAATTTTGCACGAATAACAGTAAATATTTATTTGGATGCACAGGGTTGAAGAAGCAAAAATATTGCATTTTGAATAAACAATATACAAAAGAGGAGTATGAATCACTTGTACCGAAAATTATTGAGCACATGAAGTCGACGCCATACCCATACAACGGACAGGCACATGCATCCGCATGTGTGGAATTTGGTGAGTTTTTCCCATCATCTCTATCGCCATTTGGGTACAATGAAACTCAGGCATTCGAGCAATTCCCATTGACTGAAGAGGATGCTTTGAATCGTGGATTTAAATGGCGCGCAAAGGATCCAAAAAACTATTTACCTCAAAATTATACGCTCCCGGTAAGTTCAAATGATATTTGTGAGAAAATTCTGGCATGTGAAGTAACGGGGAAAAATTATAAAATCATTCCTCAGGAATTGAAATTTTACAAAGAAATGGATCTTCCGATTCCAAGAAAATGCCCGGAGCAAAGACATCTGGATAGATTACAGTTACAGAACCCGCGCCACCTTTGGAACAGATCATGCGACAAATGCTCAAGCCCTATTCAAACCACGTATGCCCCCGACCGACCTGAGAAAATTTATTGTGAAAAATGCTACTTGAAGTTAGTGTATTGAATTCCATCTTGATGGTAGCGGAATTTGTTATAATATGGGCAGTATACTATCTGAATTTATCTAAATACAGCTAGTAACATGCGTATTTCGAGCTGTTTTCTATGGGTTTACTTGACATTACTAGCGGAATTTACTAAAATACGGACAGTCTATATGTCGGAATTTATCTAAATATAGTTAGTATGATTACTCGATTTCTTTACAAGAAATTACAACATTTTCTTCAGCCAAATAAGGTGGTTGTTATACACGGACCACGTAGGGTTGGGAAGACGACCCTTATTCAACAGTTTATAGAATCTTATAGTGGAAGGGTGAAATTTGTCGATGGGGGGCAGTTAAAAATTCATGAATCCCTTTCCTCTACCTCCGTCAGTACATTACAAGAGTTTGTAGCCGGTTATGATTTATTTGTTCTCGATGAAGCTCAAAAAGTACCTAATATTGGAGCAAATCTCAAATTGATGGTGGATCACATACCTGGAATAAAAATTATTGTAAGTGGTTCAGCATCTTTTGAGCTCGCGGGACAAATCGGTGAACCTCTTACCGGACGTAAATGGACATTAAATCTCTTTCCACTTTCCATAAAAGAACTTATAAAATTTCGAGGAGTGGAGAATACCAAAGAAATTCTACATAATGATGTCCTCATATATGGTGGATATCCGGGAGTCTATGATTTTCCACCCGATGAAAGATCGGCATATCTTGAAGAAGTGGTTGATTCTTATCTTTTTAAAGATATTCTTGAGTTGGATAATATTAAAAACTCGAAAAAATTGCGAGACCTCCTTACTCTGCTTGCGTTTCAGATTGGCAATGAGGTGTCACTTTCAGAACTGGGTGGACAACTGGAGCTCAATAGAAATACGGTAGCGAGGTATCTTGATCTTCTCGAAAAGTCATTCATTTTGGTAAATATTCGCGGTTTCAGCAGAAATTTGCGTAAAGAAGTGACGAAAACTTCTCGTTATTATTTTTATGATATAGGGGTGCGAAACGCGCTTATCAATAATTTCAACCCGTTGCATATACGTGATGACGTAGGGCAACTTTGGGAAAATTTTATTGTCATGGAGAGGTTAAAAAAACAACATTACGAAGGGCCCCATGCGAATAATTATTTCTGGCGAACTTATGATCAGCAGGAAATTGATTTGGTGGAAGAAAGAGAGGGGAAGCTTTTCGGATATGAGATAAAATGGAATCCAAAAAGGGAAACGAAAGCCCCGAAAAGTTGGCATGAGACCTATGAAAATAGTGAATTCAAATGTATCACCAATGAGAATTATTTGGATTTCATCTAATGCATGGTTCCTACTTGTATACAATGTGGCGCGCAATTTGAAATCACCGAAAGTGGTCGGTTTTATTTTAGAACCTGCGGGTGAATTTTGAGAGGAGACATTTAATAAATCTAGCGTTATACTACATCCATATTCATAAAGTAAAAAATGTTCACGATCTCCGGGTTAAATAAATCATATGGTACGCAGATCTTGTTTCAGGACGTGGATTTGAACATCGCACCGAAGGAGAAAATCGGACTTATTGGCAGAAATGGTAGTGGGAAAAGTACTTTTTTGAAGATTTTACTTGGAGAGGAGTCGTATCTGGAGGGTAGTATTGAGATGCCACGTGGATATAGAATTCGAGCGCTTGAGCAGCATATGCTGTTTTCCGAGAAGACTATCTTGGCTCAGGTTTGCAAAGCCCTTCCTCTGAACGCTACGAATGAAGAATGGAAAGCTAAATCGATTTTGATGGGGCTTGGTTTTGATGAGATGGATTTTGAGAGGGCGCCCTCCGAATTTTCCAGTGGATTTCAGGTTCGAGTAAGATTAGCGGAGGCGCTAGTCTCTGAGTCAGATTTGCTTTTGCTCGATGAGCCTACCAACTATTTGGACATTTTGTCCCTTCGGTGGCTGGAGCGATTTTTAAAATCCTGGAATGGAGCCTTTGTACTTGTGACGCATGATCGTAATTTTATGGATTTGGTAGTGTCTCACACGGTCGCGATTCATCGAGGACATATGAGGAAGATGTCTGGAGGCCCAATGAAGCTCTTGGAGCACATACGGAAAGACGAGGAGATTTATGACAAAACTCGAAAAAATCAGGAAAAAAAGCGTGAGCAGGAGGCTGAATTTATAAGGAAATTCAGGGCCGGCGCTCGTAGCGCCGGCCTTGTCCAGTCCCGTATTAAGTCCCTAGCTAAACAAGAAATTAAGGAAAAACTGGAAAATATCCCAACCATTAGATTTCATTTTAGATCTATCCCTTGCAAGAGTGATGCCGTTATTCAAGCTTCTAATATAAGTTTTGGATACACGATTGAAAACCAACTTATCAAAGATTTCTCACTTACGACTTTTCCCGGAGACCGCATCGCAATTATCGGACGAAATGGAAAAGGTAAATCGACCCTACTTCGATTACTTCATCAAACCTTGGAGCCTGATAGTGGCAAGGTTCGTCTTCCACCAACGCTCGCAGTTGAGTATTTTGGAATAGATTCAATTCAAGCTTTGCATGCATCTAAGACGATTCTTCAAGAGCTATTGGCGATCCCGGGAACTTCTGAGCAAGAAGCTCGAAATCTTTGTGGAACCTTGTTGTTCCGTGGAGATGATGTTAAAAAACAAATCAGTATGATTTCCGGTGGAGAAAAGAGCCGCGTTTGCCTCGGTAAAACTCTACTTTCGGCATCTCAGCTTCTTATGCTCGATGAGCCGACAAATCACCTTGATATGGAGTCGGTAGAGGCTTTGGCCGAAGCGATTGAAAACTACGAAGGCACTGTGATTTTTGTTACTCATAACGAAGCGATACTTTCCCGCCTTGCCACAAAATTAGTACTTTTTGATAACGATGAAATCAAAGTTCTAGATTACGGCTATGACAAATTCCTCCGCCTCGGCGGCTGGTCAGACGATGAGGCTGTATTTAAAACCGGCACTGAAAAAAATAGCCAATACAAGGATGGTAAAGAGCGCGCGAAGCGACAAAGATCTCTCAAGCGCGACATCGAAAAGATAGAAAAAGAAATATCAAAATTAGATGTGAAAAAAGTTGAGCTCGGTCACAGCCTTCAACAGGCCTGTGTGAAAAAACACATTACTTCCATAAAAGAATACGGCCTTAAGATAAAAGAAATTGAAGACCAAATTGATTCTAAATACGAAGCAATGGAAGTGCTGATCAACGAGGTGGACTGCTAATTTTTATTAAAAAGCTGAAGAATCATCAGGAGGACACACGCTAATATGACTTGATCTTCTTTTTTCGTATTGGATAATAAACTAGCCCAAGAATAATAAACAGTATTCCAATTACAACAGCTATCCATCCGGCATATAGAAAAAAACCATCACCCTCAAATAATTTAATGGCTGCAATACCTAGAACAAATGCAGAAAACCCTGTTCTTATATATGCGAGGGTATTACGCTCATTGGCAAGAAGGGTTCTTTCTTGAGCAAGAAGTTTGTGTGATTTAGCTGCTTCTTTGAAATGATTGTTTTCCATAATTTTATTGATTATGTGTTTATCTTAATAAATATTGCGTTAGTGAGCTAGTCCAAATTTCACTTAACGTCCGAAGTATATACGATGTTTGCCGTAGTGAAACGAAGCCGAAGCGCAGCGTCCCCTTGAGTTTGAAAACTTGCCGTTACTTTTTTAATGAATAATCTACTTCGGCTCTATTTAGATTATTAGATGGTTTGTACGTACCATCCTCGTAACCCTCTATAACTCCAAGAATGTTAACATTTCTAACCGATTGATAATACCAGTTATCTATTGAAACATCAGAAAAGTTTGTTAGGGTATTTGCTAAGACTGCCGGAATGGCGGTAAGTAGAATTCCTAGGAAGATCCAAGACCTTTGCTGGAAACTTCAACATTAAGACACTGAGCAACATAATATTTACCTTCCTGCCAAATAACGCTTTTTACTATTCTGAATGTTAGTAGTTTTATAAAAATAAGTCAAATTTTGTACAACGGTTGCGACTGAATGGAACCGCTTAAACTTTGTTGTACGATGTTTGACTTATTTTTTGTTTTCAAAATCAGCTTCGGTGAGACTTGATTGACGTAATATTGAGCGAAAGGTGCCAAAGGGAATCTCTTTTTTAGGGTGAGGAACAATAGCAGTCAAAGTGTTTTTACCTGATTTGCGATATTTTGTGTGGCTACCTTTTTGCGAAACGAAAAAGAAGCCCTTGCTTTCAAGAACTTTTATTATGTGTTTTGAAGAATAAAGTTTAGGCATACCTCAAAGATTGTGAAACTATCTGAGGTCTATTAACTATATTAACTTTGATGTCTTTTTGATCTTCAAAATATAGCTCTAATGCTTCATCGAGATTTGCAAGGGCTTCTTGGCGTGTCTCACCGAAGCTGGAAACTTCAACATTAAGACACTGTGCAACATAATATTTACCTTCTTGCCATACTACACTTTTTACTGATATTTTAGCCATTTTTCGTATATTATTGTGTCTTAATGTTAGTAGTTTTAAAAAAATAAGTCAAACATTTCGTACAACGTCCGAAGTATATACGAATTTTGACTGCGGTACAATTGGGAGTGAAACGACAGACCAGCCCTCAAGTTGGGTGAACGCTCCGCGAAGCGGAAGTGAACCGCATATACTACTGTTGTGCGATGTAGCAAAAATGCGTATCAAAATTAAGTTTGGCAATTTATTTATTCTGTTTCCATGTTTCAAATGGAATGGTTTGTCCATCTTTACGAATAAATGTATCTCTACCAACACCATCTGCAGACTTGATGTGTACTAATTCCTCACCTTCTGCCAGTGGGTAATAGTTTCCATCGGCATCATTGAAGCCCACGACTTTTTGTTTTCCGTCTACAAGATGAATTTTTTCTTGAAACAATTGCCATTCTGGCATAGCTCCTCCTGGTAATTCTGGTGACATAAGATTGATGGTTGAAAATAAATTGCCAAACTTATCCTTTATATTGTAGCATTTTTTGCTATTTCGTATAACGTTTCAGTATATGCGATGTTTTGCGGAGCGTAGCGGAGCAAAATATGGGTGAGCATTTGGCGTTAGCCAAGCGCGAACCGGATATCGTGCTGTTGTACGATGTAATAATACATTCTTACTCCGACCGGAGGAAGGAGTTTTGGAAATCAGGGCAATTTTTCTTCGTTGTTTTGGAGTCCTATTGACTTTTTGGCTGAAAAGAGCTATGTTTCTATTTGTTTTCGGTTCATTTCACATCTCTTAGGAGGCAGCAATGCCACGCACTCCCTCAAGGTTCGATCGTGTCATGATGACGGTGTATGCCGTGCTCGTTTTCCTGTATGGGAAGCTTCACGTATTCTTCGTCGGACATGGTGAAAAGGAGGCGATGAAGCGGTTTGCGATCGCCACCTTCGTCATTCCTAGCGTTGTGGTAGCGACCTGGAAAGTCTTCCGGGTCATGCCAAAGGAAACGCTCAAGCTCATCGGCAAAACCTCTTACTGGATCTTCGTCCATGATGAAGTCGGGTTCTGGAAGGGGCATCCAAGGTTCAATCGGTTGGACTTCATGATGAACGGCCAACTGCTGTTCATGATCGGCGTCGCCTTCGCTGGCATGTCCCTACTGCCGTTCGAACCAGACGCTCCGAACTGGCTCGGACTGAAGACGGTAAACGGATTTCTCTACGAATCGATGAATCCGTACATCGCGATCTCCATGCCGTTCATCGGACTGATGCTTGCCGCAGTTTCTGCGATCAAGCTCCCGCCCTGCGACTGGTTAGCACTCGTTCGCGGAAGGAATCCACCACCACGACCCCCTGGCGGTCGTGAGCCGCGCCCCGAAGTGGTCGTGGCGAACGCAGAGGAACCCATCCGCCAAGCTGCCTGACCCTCACCGCACCCCACAGAAGATCGCACCTCGCGAACTTCCTCTCGGGGTGCGGTCTTCTTTTTGTAAACAGCGAAGAAAAATTGCCCTGATTTCCAATCGCTACGCTAGTAGCAAAAGAATGTATTATTATTTCGTCACAACGTGCCGCGGCTTATGCGACGTGGCCGGAGGCGAGTTTACTCGTCGACGGGCATGTCGCATAGCCGCTGTTGGACGATGTCGCGAGCTTTGCGAGCGACGAGGGCAACAGCGGCGAAGCCGCGGCACGTTGGACAAAACGGCAGTGGCGCAGCCACTGACGAGCTCGCGAAGCGAGCGATTTTGTCCAACTAGTCAATATGTGCATACACTTCACATATTAGGCGCATTCAGGCGATATCCTTTACCCGCGGAATTTGTGAAATATTAATACACACCAATTCTCCCCCATTCAGCTTAAAAAATCAAATCAAAAACCCCGTCCCTACGCGATATGACACAGGGAGGGCGACCACAAGGGCCACCCCTACGCGATATCCAATACAGAGGCCAGCCCAACGGCAAAGATATCAAAATCAAATCAAAAAAAATCCGAAGGTTTTATCCTTCGGAGCTAACGCCTCACTCTTGTAGTCCCTCCTTCACTTCTGCTTTCGAATTTTCTGCTAGCGCATTGGCAAAAATCTCCGCCGACTTGCGCATACGCTCGGTAGAAGCGGTGCTCATGGCATAAAAGCTAATGAGCATATTGCACAGAAAATGCGCCGCAATGGCAATTGGCAGACCAAAAGTCATAGTGAGTCCAAACATATACATTCCAAAGAACCATGAAGAAGTTCTAGCGAGCCACTGCTGATAGTTATGACCGCTTTTGAATTGCAACGCAGACCAAAACAATGCAAATCCAAACTGCCACCCATCTTTGAAGAATATGAACTCCTCCAAATATCCAAAAGTGAGTACGTTCGCTATTGGCCCTAGTAAATGCACCTGCAGATTTTCCAACAGACCAAAGGTCACAAAATTCAATACCAGAATTACTGGCATGGCATCGAGTAGTAGCAACCAACGGAAAATTACCTCTTCCGTTACTCCACTGACCACACTAGTCAAGAAACCATTGGTAAGGATAAAAATCGGGTCAACACGAGCCACTTTCTTTTGATTGACTTCACCCTCTTCGTTCGGCTCATCTTCTACGAAGTGAATTGGTAAGGGCTTTATAAACATGCCCCCACCAGCACTTCTATTTTTCCGCACTCGAACAAAGTGACTTCTAGACGCCGATCGGAACTCTGACCAGCAACCTGTAAGAATGTTGGTCATAAGGCCCATGAAAAGTACTGGGATAACTGCTATGATCCATTGCGCAAGCGACCCTTTGAGTTTCCAGACAAAAAAGACATCAACAGGAATGCTGTTTGGAAAGAAGTGTTTAATGGCCATAGCCACCAACAGAATGCACGTAGAAAAGGACAGAAATCCAGCTGCAGATTTTAAACAACCTGATTTTTGATTTTCCATGGCGACCTCTTTTGTGAAAGGAACGAGGTGGCTAGATTATCAAACATGCCAAGCTGAGTCAATCAAGCGGAGGTTGACGGGGTAACCCTGCGTGGAGGTTCTTTACGGCAGTAGTGGGCAGCCACAAGGGCCGACCCTACGTAACATGTAGATGATAAAATCAAATTTAAATCCACCGATGCGATTTAATATGAAGATTGACAATATAGCCTAAATATGATAACTTCATGTGTCTTTGCAACCAGCAATTACACGCTCATTCAAAGGAGAAAAAATGCTTGGACTGATCAGCCAAGAACTGGTGGAGAAATTCGGCCTGACCGACAGAGAAGACCCAACCCTTACAATTGGGGTTACGGTAAAGTCTGGGCTTCCGGAAGTATCTGTTTGGCCGCCGGAAAATGGCGTGCTCGACGCAAGTATCCAAAAGGCTATAAAGGCCGAAGAACTTGGATGCGTTTCTGGTAGCGCAGTGTACAGAATCACCGTTAGCGGAAACGCTGAAATCGACACGGAGGACACTCGGTTTGCGAGACGCGTTTTCGACTCTTTCCGCCGCGACCTCTTCCAGCCAATGGAAGACCTAGCAGAACTTGCGGAACAGCTACCAAAACGCAGTCAATTCGAAGAAATGGTTTGCTCAGCCTATCGCGCAACTTGCTACCAACTCGCATATCGAAATAATATCTTGGGAGCCAACCCAGAAAAAGCACCGATTCACGTTGAATGCCCAAAGCATCATCACATACATGATATGTTGCGAGAGAGGAACGGTACAGGCAACGTGCTTCCCATACTGCTCGATGGCGTCAAAAAACTGGACAAGAAGGTCAAGCGATCGTCAAAAGATCCAATGTCAGCAGTGCTGAAGATCTTCGAAGAAGCATGCGAGGATAGGCTTCACAGCGATCCCACAGAAAACATTCGCATTTGCTCTCGGCTAACGTGCAAAAACCTGTTCTTCCCAGCAAGCATAATCTTGTGCCACAAAGCCGCAACTACTGTGCTGGCAAAGTACTGCAATGCGATCGCAAATGAAGTTGCTAGCGAACTGGAGAACAAGGCACGAATTCTGAGAGAAATGACGCAAATCGTGCACTAGCAACTCAGTGCCATGACCGTTCTGAACGCCTCTTGAAATGAGGCGTTTTTTCTTTCCTCAATTCTATGCTACACTGCTTGAACACAAAAATTATCACATGAAAAAAGCAATACTAATAATTGTGCTCATAGGCATTGCGGGGACTGGCTATTTTGTAGTCAACAAAGCACTACCGGGTCTGCATGCGGAAACTGAGCCAGTTGTGGAGATCGAAGACACGGGTCCTAAGCGCACAGAGCAGAATCATACGATAGGCGATAGCGATACTTTTACAAGCATTATGGAAGAGCTTGGAATTGAATATGCCGAGGCTTTGGCTATTGTTGATGCTTCAAGTGAGATCTTTGACTTTACAAACGTACGTGTTGGAAAACCAATTCGAGTGGTTTACATAGATGGAGTACGAAATGCGCTCGAATACGAACCAAACAAAGAAGACATTGTTTCGGTTGATCTTACAAACGATGCGTATAGCACCACTATCAGTCCAATCGAGTACGATGTTACAATAGAGCGCGGTGAGGCGACTATTGAAGAGTCAATGTTTCTCTCTGGAGTCGAAGCAGGACTTTCCGAGGTATTAATTTTAGACCTTGCCGAAACTCTTGCCTGGGAAGTAGACTTTGCAACTCAAGTTCAAACCGGCGATTCATTCGTAGTGGTTTATGAAAAGCGAACTCGAAATGGTGAAGAAGCCGGGGTTGGCAAAATCTTAACTGCGAGTTTTACAAACGTTGGAGAAACTGTATATGCCTACCTTTATCATGATTCAAATGGCGATGAAGGATATTACGATAAGGACGGAAACTCACTTGTGCGGCCATTTTTAAAAGCACCACTTAGCTATAACAGAATATCCTCTGGCTATACTTATGCCAGATTCCATCCTACCCTTCAGCGCACAACCACTCACCTTGCGATCGACTATGCTGCGGCAAGCGGAACTCCAATAAAGGCGGTTGGTAATGGCACAATAACAGCATACGGCTGGAATGGTGGCTTTGGTAACTACGTTGATATTCGCCACAACGATACTTATCAAACCCAGTACGCTCACCTTAGCGCATATGCAAAAGGACTTGGCGTGGGGTCGCGCGTAAACCAAGGTGATGTTATTGGATATGTTGGATCAACTGGATTTTCAACAGGTCCGCATCTTCATTACCAGGTAAAAGTTCATGGCGAATTGGTCAATCCACTTGAAGTTGAGTTTCCAAAGGGCGAAGCTTTAAGTGAATCTGACATGCCCAGATTTTTAGAAGCTCGAGCAGAACTTGACGCGCTACGTGAATAAATCTGATACAATATATTAGTATGCAAATCCCAAAACGAAAAGGTGAAGAAGATAGAAGGCTCTTAAAAAAAGCTGACGATTATTTGACTGCTGATAAAATCCAAAGGCTTCAAGATGAGCTTGTAAGTTTAAAAAAACAAATCCCAGTAGCAGCGGCCGAAGTGCAGAGAACCGCAGAAATGGGAGATCTAAGCGAGAACGCAGGATATCAA
>JAUYJN010000038.1 GCA_030700255.1 Candidatus Peregrinibacteria bacterium
CAGATTGTTGGGCGTGGTACGCGACTTTTTGACGGAAAGGAGTTCTTTACTATTTTGGACTTTGTTAATGCCTATAAGCATTTCAATGATCCTGAGTGGGATGGTGAGCCAATTGATGAAACGGTTGAGAAAGAGCCAAAGGAGTTAAAGACGGATAGCGAATTTGTCGAAAAAGAAGAAAAGGAAACTGACGATGAGGCTAAAACACGGCCTAAAAAGATTAAAATTAAGCTTAGGGATGGAAAGGAGCGTGAAATCCAACATATGATCTCAACTTCCTTTTGGAGTGCAGATGGAAAGCCTATTTCAGCGGAAGAATTTTTACAGAGCTTATATGGGAAATTGCCATCCCTTTTTACAAGCGAAGCCGAATTAAGACAAATTTGGTCGAATCCGACGACACGAAAAGCATTTTTACAAAGAATTGCAGAGCTGGGCTAGGGGAAAGAGGAACTTGAAAGCCTTCAACAGTTAATAGATGCAGAAGAAAGCGATTTATTTGATGTTTTAGCTTATGTGGCTTTTGCAACTCAACCGATTACACGAGATGAGCGTGTAAATGAAGCTCAAAATGAAATTTATAAAAAATTGAGTGACAATGAGATTGAATTTATTGAATTTGTTTTGTCTAAATATATTGAGGCCGGAGTTGATGAATTAGATGAAGAGAAATTGCCTAAACTTTTAAATCTTAAGTACCATGCGATTTCTGATGCACAGGAAAAACTTGGCGATGTTGTTAAAATTAGAACTGTATTTTTTGGTTTCCAAAAAGCCTTGTATTCGAAGCATAAGAATTTAACTTATAAATAATATGGCTGAACAAACAATTACTTGTCAAAAATGTGGAAATGAAATCCCTCTTACAGACGCCTTAACTGAAAAAATGCGCCATCAACTTGAAGGCGAAATTGGGAAGAAGTTTAAGGAAAAAGAAAAGGAGATTGAAGAAAAGGCTAAACTGGTTGAAGAAAGCCAGAAAAATGTTGATGAACAAGTAAAGAAAAAACTTGAATCTGAAAAAGTGAAAATGTGGGAGGAAGCTCAAAAGAAAGCCGAGGAAAAAGTTGATCTAAAATTTAAAGATCTCGAGAAGTCAAATGAAGAAAAGGAGAAACAATTGGATAAAATGCGTGAAGACCAATTGGAGCTAATGAAGGAAAACCGCAAGGTTGAAGAAGAAAAAAAGAATATGAAACTGGAAATTGAGAAAAAAATGGACGAAGAAAGAAAGACTATTGCAGATCAAGCAAAGAAAGATGCATCAGAGGAAATGCGCCTAAAAATGGCAGAGAAAGACAAGCAGCTTGAACAAATGAAAAAATCCGTAGAAGATTTGAAGCGAAAAAGTGAGCAAGGTTCCATGCAAATTCAAGGTGATGTGCAAGAGGATGATTTGAAAATGATGTTGCAGACTAATTTTTCAATGGACACAGTTGAAGATGTGCCAACAGGTATCAAAGGAGCAGATTTAGTGCAAACAGTAAATAATTCCTTTGGGCAAAAATCCGGCATTATTCTTTGGGAATCAAAAAACACTAAGGCATGGAGTGACGAATGGATCAAGAAACTGAAGGGAGATCAAGCATTGGTAAAAGCGGATATATGTGTTTTGGTTTCACAAACTTTGCCGGAAGGTGTTAAGGATTTTAAATTCCAAGGTGGTGTTTGGATTTGTAGCTATCAATCAGCATTATCTTTAGTAACAGTTCTACGTCTTCATTTAACCCAAATGAGTCAGGTAAAACAGTCTTTGGTCGGGAAGGACGAGAAAATGGAGCTTCTATATAATTATTTGTCTGGCAGCGAGTTTAAAAATCGAATCGAAAATATAGTTTCAGCTTTTACAAGTATGCAAACTGATCTTGATACTGAAAAAAGATCAATGGAACGTCTTTGGAAAAAGAGAGGTAAAGAAATTGAAAGAGTCATTATGAGCACTTCTGGAATGTATGGAGATTTACAAGGCATCGTTGGTGCTTCTTTGCCTGCAATCAAGTCATTGGAATTACCAAGCGGTGAGGAAGATGAAGATGTTGAGGAATAAATGATTATTCCGCCCTTCTTCCTTCTTTTTCTGCGCCGCCCGCCTGCAACAGAGTTTTGCCAAAATTTTCTCTGGAGGCTAGCCTCCATGCTTCTCTTTGAAATAAGTCCGAACTTCGCCATAGGTGCAGCTCCAATCTACTGAATTACTTCCAATATAAACGTCTTTACATCTTCAACTGGATTTTGTTTTTTCGATGTATTGTAAATATTTATGATTTTGCTGCCGATTACGGCTATGTCTACATGAGCCAATGCTTGCTTCACTTGAGATCTGCTAGAAATACCGAAGCCCAGGGCTATTGGTATATCGGGGATATGTTTTCGAACTTTTCCTATATAGCTTTCTAGATTTTGAGACATTTGTGCCCTGGCCCCTGTGGTGCCGGTAGTTGCTGTGCAATATACAAATCCATTTGCGTGTTTGGCTATGCCTTTCAGTCTTTTTTCGGGAGTGATCGGGGCTATAACTTGGATTGCATGTAAATTGTATTTTTCGCATATTGCGAGGTAGTGCTCATGTGGCTCTTCATCAATTGGGATATCTGGAATAATAAGACCGTAGCAACCGATACTTGCTGCTTTTTTACAAAACCGTTCGAGTCCGTATTTGAAAAGAATATTGTAATAACTCATAAAAAGAAGTTTCACTCCATGAGCCTTCGCTTTTCCACTCAAATCTTTCATCAATTCAAAGGCATCGTCTGGTGTAATCCCATTTTCTAAAGCTTTTTTATTGGCATCCATGATAGTTTTGCCATCAGCGATAGGATCAGAAAACGGGATCTGAATTTCAATATAAGAAACTCCACTTTCAATCATCGTCTGCGCAAGGAGCTTTGATTCTTTCAGGCTTGGATAACCTGCGACGATATGTGTCATGATTCGATTCATCTTAATTGTTCTTTAAGGAATGATTGGAAACTTCTCTGGTCGAAGTAACGACTCACAATAAATAAATCTTTGTCGCCGCGGCCAGAGAGATTGAAAACAATGGTTTTATCCTTGCCTAAAGTTGGAGCTAGCTTGATCACTTCAGCCAGAGCATGACATGATTCCATAGCTCCAATAATTCCTTCTTCTTTGGCTAGCATCCCATATGCTTCGAGCACTTCTGTGTCTAGTGCATAGCTCGTTTCAATACGTCCTATTTCCTTCAGGTATGCGATCCCCGGCCCTACTCCAGAATAATCAAGGCCCGCTGAAATACTGTGAGTTTCTTTTATTTGGCCGTGTTTGTCTTGAAGGAAAATCGATTTAAATCCTTCGACCACACCCTTTGAGCCAGTTTCAAACCGTGCTGCATGGTCACACTTTTTCTCATCTTCTTTTATTCCTTTTCCACCAGCTTCGACAATTTTCATTTTTATAGATTTGTCATCTAGAAATGTATGGAAGAGTCCCATCGCGTTCGAACCACCCCCACAACTTGCGATCAAGTGGTCCGGCTTACCTCCTATTATTTCTTTGAACTGTTTTTTAACTTCTTTTCCAACGATTGATTGAAAATAAGTATTCATGACTGGATATGGATGTGGACCGCAAACTGTTCCGAGTAGATAATGTGTATCTTTTGGATTTGTAATTAAGTCTCGCAGAGCTTCATTGATAGCGTCTCTGAGGATTCGCCCGCCTGTTTCAACAGGTATCACTTCCGCGCCTAGTCGTTCCATGAAAAACACATTTGGACGCTGACGTGCATAATCTTTTGCACCCATATATATGGTGCATTTCATTTTGAATTTTGCAGCGACTGTGGCCGTTGCGAGTCCGTGTTGCCCTGCCCCTGTTTCCGCAATAAGGCGAGTTTTTCCTAATTTCTTCGCGATCAATGCTTGCCCCAAGCAATGGTTAATCTTGTGTGCTCCTGTGTGATTGAGACCTTCATTCTTAAGATAAATCTGAGCGCCACCTAGACGTTTCGTAATATTCTCACAAAAATAAAGTGGAGTCGGCCTGCCAGAAAAATCTCTATACAAAGCTTTTAGTTCTTCTTTGAAAGACTTATCTTTGATCGCTTTGTAAAAAGCATCTTCAAGCTCTTCCATTATTGGAATAAGTAATTCTGGGACGTAGCGTCCGCCGAACTCCCCAAAATGGCCTGATTTATTTAAAATGTATGATTTAATACTCATGATGAAATCAGGTTAAGTTCTTTCATTAATTTTTCGAAATTCTTTAGAGTAAGTGACTGTTTCCCATCAGACAAAGCCTCGGCTGGATTGTTATGAACTTCAATAATTAACCCATTTGCTCCTGCAGCGATACCTGCTTTTGCAAGAAGTGGCACCACATCGAATCGTCCTGCTGCATGACTAGGATCTGCAATAATAGGAAGATGTGATTCGATCTGGATCAAGGCAAGTGTATTCAAATCCAGTATGTTTCTCGTAGAGTTTTCAAATGTGCGAATACCTCTTTCACATAGAACGACCTTCGAATTCCCACGATTCAAAATATACTCAGCAGCAAGCAAGTACTCCTCCATAGTTGCTGACATTCCACGTTTCAATAAGATAGGTTTTTTTAGATCAGCGACATGTTCGAGCAGATCGAAATTCTGCATATTTCTTGCACCAATTTGTATCATATCGACGTATTTCTCGAAAAGTGGCAGGTCTTCTAGTGACAAGATTTCACTAACAATTGGCATACCCAGGTTCTTCCCTACTTTGGACATAATTTTTAGCCCTTCTTCCTTGAGACCTCGAAAAGCATACGGTGAAGTACGTGGCTTAAAAGCTCCACCTCGTAACATTTTCGCCCCACACTTCTGAACATACTCAGCAATCGCTGTAAACTGTTCCTGCGACTCAACCGCGCATGGACCAGCAATAATAACAGGCTCGTCCGTCCCGAAAATGACATCATCATTGATTTTGACGAGAGTGTTTTCCGCTTTGTATTCACGGCTTACCCTTTTGTAAGGTTTTGTAACGTGAATAATTTCCTTCACTCCTTCCAAATTGAGCAATTGATCTTGCTCTACATATTTTTCGTTACCCATTACGCCGATTGCAGTCCTGAGTTTCCCTGGAAGCTTCTCTGCGCTAAATCCCTTCTTTTGTATTGCAGATACCACAGCATCTATATTTGCTGCCGTTGCCGAATTTTTCATTACTATAAGCATGGTTTTAGTTGGTTAAGAATATTTTTAATCTTTTTAATTTGAATTTGACCGTTTGTCTCGACTCCAGATGCTATATCTATTCCTCTTAGGTGTGAGTGTTTAAGAATATTTTTTAGATTTCCTCCATTTATTCCACCCGCTATGAAGACAGCTTCATTGATATTTTCAAGTAGCTCTTGATCGAAAGGAATCCCACTACCAGGAAGCGGCCCATCTAGCAAAACAGTGCTGATGCCTTTGTATTTTTGAATCTTTTTCATGTCTGATTTCTGACAAATCTTTATTGCTTTTATCACTGGCCGCGTGCATTTCTTGATATATGAAAGCGATTCATCCCCATGAAGTTGGATATAATCGAGATTGAGTTTCCCCGCTAGTGCATTCACTTCTTCAATATTTTGATTTTGAAAAATGCCAACGGTTTTTGTGTTTTTCATATTTTCGCAGATCGCTTTTGCTACTTGCTGACTTATTTTTCGTTTGCTTGTTGGTACAAAGTTCAGGCCAATCATATCTACCCCTAATTCTTCACATGCTTTGGCAATGCCCGCAGTTCTAACTCCGCAAATTTTTAGCATTATTTTTTTATTGGGTTGCGATATGAGTTGCTGGATTTTTTCCGTGACGTTTTCCGCCTGCACGATGCTAGTCCCAACTAGAATTGCATTTACTCTTTCTGATAATTTTTCTATGGCTTTTTCATCCTTGATACCGCTTTCAGAGACGATTATTTTACCTTTTGGAATGAGTGGTATTAGTAAATTTGTGGTTTCTAAGTTGATTGTAAAATCATGTAAGTTTCTGTTATTGATCCCTATTATTTCTGCTTTGGTTTTTAAAACTTTTTTTAGTTCTTCTCTGTTATGTACTTCACATATCGCATCCATTTTAAGAGACTTTGTAATTTTTAGAAATTTTTTAATTTGCTTTTGGTTAAGTACGCTTGCGATTAGCAGAACTGCATCTGCTCCGTTTTGCCTGGCTTCATAGATTTGATATTCATCGACAATAAAATCCTTGCATAGGAGTGGTGTGTGCTCCGTAGCTTTGTGTGCTTTTTTCAAATCGCTGAGTGAACCCTGGAAATATTTCTCGTCACAGAGCACTGAAATTGCGCTTGAGCCTGATTGCTCATAAGTTTTTGCAAGGGCTGATATTTTTGGAAGTTTGTTTTTTAATTTCATACTTGGAGAGGCCTTTTTGATTTCCGCGATCAAACTGATGCCATCCTTTTTAATGGCCTTTTTAAAATCCCTCCTTGAAAGTTTTAAATTTTCCTTAATTTCTTTTAGAGATTTCTTTTTCTTCCTTACTTCAACTTCCTTTTCTTTATTTTCAATTATTTCCATAAGAATACTTGGCATTTTTATTTGTTCGAAAACTCTTTGAGCTTTGCCGGATTCAAGATTCTTTTTTGCTATTCTATAGCCTTCTTTTAGAGTGCGTGCTTTTCCTAAAAATTTGAGTGTAAGTGCTGCATTTATTAGTACAAGATCTTTGTGAGGTGTAGTGCATTCATTGTTTATGATTTGCAGTGCGATTTCTGTATTTTTTTTCGCATTCCCACCTTGGATATTTTTGAAACTTGTTTTTTTGAGACCGAAATCCTCGGGCGTAATTGTATATTTTGTGATTTTGCCATTTTTCAATTCAACCACATCTGTTTTTCCAGTTAATGTGACTTCATCGAGCCCATCCTTCCCTCGCACTACTAGTACATGCGATCGTTCAAGTAGCTTGCAAGTCTCTGCAATCAATTCCATTTTATCTTTAAATGTAGTCCCAATAATTTGTTTTTTCACATGTGCTGGACTGAGCAAAGGACCGATGATATTAAAGAATGTTGGCCCACCAATTCTGTTCCGAACTTCCGCGAATTGTTTCATTATTGGATAGAAACTTCTAGCATAGAGGAAACATAAATTGTATTTCTCATAATTTCGTTTTGTCTGTGATGAAGATAAATCAAATGGAATCCCGAGTTCTTCTAAGAGATCAAAACTTCCAAATCGTCCGCTCGCTGCTTTGTTACCATGTTTTGCGATTTTCACACCGCTCGCTGCAAGTACAAATGAGGAAATTGTCGAAGTATTGATTCTGCATAGGCCGGAGCCCCCTGTTCCGCAGACATCTACGGCTCCACTTATTTTTAAGTTTGTAGGAGACTTTGTTTGGAGGAATTCTACAGCCTTTGCCAACTCCTGCGGAGTGAGATCATTTTTGTTTTTCAGGAATTCTTCTTGCTGGTTCACGGTTAACTTTCCTTCCACACTTTTTCTCAAAAAAGCTTCTAAATCTTGCTCTTCACTTAAGTAGGTATCGATGAAATTCTTGAGAATTTTAAGTCCGCATTCTCCTTTCATAGTAAGAACAGACTCTGGATGAAATTGCACTCCTTCGATAGGCAGAGACTTATGACGGATTCCCATTACAATATCCTCATGAGTGGCTGATATTTCAAAACAATTTGGTATTTTATCTCCTGCGAGAGAGTGGTACCGACCTGCACTGAAATTCTGAGGTAAATCTTTGAAAATAGTTTTTCCATCATGCGCCATCTCTGAAGACTCCCCATGTACCGGATCAACAAATTTCAAACTGCCTCCGAAAAATTCAATAAAAGCCTCATGCCCAAGACATACACCTAGCATTGGATAATTTTTGTGATGTTTTTTAATTATTTTCATCATGTTACCGGCCTTTTTTGGGATAGATGGACCTGGTGAAAATACGATTGCATCTGGATGCAATTCTTCTACCTCCTGCGGAGTAATATTGTTCCTGTATACCAAAACTCTTACCCCTAGTCGTTTAAAATATTCTTTGAGGTTGAATGTGAAAGAATCAAAATTATCAATTATAAGTATGGTTTTCATGTTATTATTGGATTAGCAAATGTATCGATAAAAGCCTCTGCTTTATGCATAGTTTCCTGAAATTCTTTCTCAGGGACTGAACGGTATAACAAGGTCGCGCCGACTTGGAATCGAAGCTCCTCTCCACGAATATGAGCCGTCCGAATTATTATCCCACTATCCATTTCCCCTGAAAATGTGAGATAGCCAATCACACCACCATAGAAGCCTCTCCTTTCTTTTTCATGCTTTTCTATAGCATTCATTGCAGCAACTTTTGGAGTTCCGGTTAAGGTCCCTGCATTCAAGCAAGCTATCAAAGCATCGAGAGCTGTACAATCTTCATTTAGCTCACCAGTAAGGTGGGCTACTGTGTGCATCACCCTCGAATATTTTTCTACAAAACGATAATCACTAATTGTAACCCCAGGTTTACAAACACGACTTAGATCATTCCTCCCAAGATCTATAAGCATATCCAGCTCTGCACGTTCCTTGCTATCTGAAAGCAGACTTAACATATTTTCGTGATCTTCTATTGGATCGTTTCCACGCCGCGCTGTACCAGAAATAGGACGCATATGTACCTGCCCGTGCTCTGTGCGCACCATCATCTCTGGTGAAGCACCAACCAACTGCTCCTGCCCAAAATCGAAAAAGAACAAATAAGGAGATGGATTTACTTCGCTGTATCTCAAATAGAGTGCGTATGGCTCCCCTGCGAAATGAGCTTTTAAAATATTTGCAAATACCACCTCAAACAGTTCTCCTTCTTTGGAATATTTCTGAGCGATTTCAACTAATTTCTTATATTCATTTTTTGAGAGCGTGAGATTTGGATCTGTAATACTGTATTTGATTTCTTTTTCTTGTTTTTTTGTGATCTTTTTAAGCAGTGCTTTCACAGCCCCCTCTGCTTCCTTTTTAGATTGTCTGAAAACTATAACTTCTGAACGATCTTTTAAGTGATCGAAAAAGATAAAAGTATCATATAAGAAAAGATCAAAATCGTTGACTTCGTTTTTCGGATTTTTCTCTGAGATGTCTTCGAAAAGTCTAACAAAATCGTAACTGAATGCCCCATATAGCCCAAGATAGCTACGATCTTCTAGTTTGAATTTTCTTAGAATAGACCGAATGATTTGCGAAATATTCTTTTGTTTTGACCTCTGCGATTCCTCACAATTTGTATGCACACATTTGATTTTGCCAGAGATTTTTGATGCTGTTTTTTTGTAAAAATCACAGATCTGTAGATCTTTCTTGTTAATTTGTTTGAGAAAGTATTTCCCACGAGGATTGAGAGCTTCTATTTCAAAGTGATCATCCTTTCCAGTTATGCGTAAAGCTGGATCAACTCCAAGTAAACTGAGACGTCCATAAATCGGCGAAATATCTTTTGACTCAAATAAAAATTTATATTTGTAATCTTGATAAATCCCTTGAAATAATTTATTTGCTCTTTGGCAAGGAATCTCATGTACTCCCTCGACCAGTCCGTATTGTATTTTCTTGTAAACAGTCATAATTATAAATTTAAAAACTAAAAAACACCCCTTCTAGCAGAAGAGGTATGAACGAATAAAAAATCAAATATAGGTTATCGCCTCGTCTGCATATATAAACGAGTCCACCACCATACGTTATTTTGATTTATTCTTTTTCCCATATTTGTAACTTTAGAGTTGTTGTATAAATTTGGATTTTCCGTACTTCACTTCTCTAGATCCTCGACTGACCGTCCCTATACTCACATTAAGATTTTTTACTATTTCTCTCTGTGGGACACCTGCTTTTAGAGATTTTAGAATCTGTAACCTGAGCGCCAATTCTTCTAATTCATTTGGCGTAAACATGTTACTGAGAAAGTCCTTCGCCACTTGCAGATCACTGATCTCCGTCAGAGCTTCCGCCAATTCATTTTCATGTTTCTTACTCATAATCAATGTTCTATTGTAATAGTACGATGACATATTAAATTAAGTTCTGTGGGATGTCAAGTTTTTTTCTGAGAGTAGACCAGCACAAGTAATTGAAGGAACCGGTCAAGGGTGGGCAACTGAAGTAAATGGCAATGTTGCTGTTAATGCTGTGCCTGATCGTACAACTCTGTACGTCAGAGGTGGTGGTGCATTGAAAATCATGTGAGTAAAGGGTGCCCCACAGCAAATGCAGGGGTTTGAGGAAACAGGAATACCTACCTTGTCTTTTTGATGTCTGATTGACTATTGAAGTGTGATTTTCTAAACTCAAAGTGCTCTACCACTTGATCAAATAATCTTAATTAAATATGTTAAATCATAAAACTCAAAAACAGGTCGAGAAAGATTTAAATAAATTGTTTAAAAAATATAGTATTCAGGACAAAATCAACGTCGAGAAAGTAAAAAAATGAATTTGGAACGCAACTGGAGATGCCATGCAAGCTTCCAACAAATATCATAAGCAGTGTATGCGAGTTTTCCCTAAATTTTCTGATATCGATGAGCTCAATAACATACTGCAAGTTTTTGTGTCCGCATGGAACGCATTCCCACACAAAGCGCTTGGAGGTAAAGCTCCAAATGAGCTTTTTGAAAGTGCGATGATTGATGATGATACGGATGATAATCAGATGCCAATGGTACGTGTAGGTGATGAAGAAATGTCGTTCGATGAATTTCAATCAATGATTCAAAAAATGGAAAAGCTTCAGGAGCCTTTTAAATATTGGATTGATGAAGAGGCACTGCCGAAATATGAAAATTATCTTAAACAAATGGTGAAAAATACAAATTCACGAGAAAATCATTATGAAGTAGCTGATATATTTTTTCAAAGAGTACTACATGTGGGCTTTCTTACCCTGGAAGAAATTCGCACGGTTTTTATACAAGAAGAATTCCCTCATTGGTGGCCAACACATATCATGGACTCAAACCTGAATCCTTCCCAAGTAAGGAATTCTCTGAAGAAGTTGTTTACGTTTTTGGAGCTCGTTTATGAAATCGACGCAAGGGAATATGGATTTGAAAGGTAGACTGGGATAAAGCCACGTCCACTAAATCACCATGATTTACTGGACTTGACTCCACTAAACTGCTATGATTTAGTGGAATTGAAACTCAATATGGACCAAATCAAAAGACAAATAACGAAAGCGATTGAAGAACGACTTTTCAAGGAAAAGGCGATTGTGCTTTATGGACCGCGCCGCGCAGGAAAAACAACCCTCTGTAAACATATTCTCGCTAAACATGCTTCGAGCAAGTACTTTCTTTGCGATAATCCGGATGTCAAAGAGGCTCTCACGGACAAGACCGCTACAGAATTGAGAAATTTCATAGGAAATACGAATCTGGTAGTTCTTGATGAAGCGCAAAATATCCTAAATATAGGTACGACACTTAAGCTACTGGTGGACACCTACCCCGAACTCCAGATTATTGCAACGGGCTCATCAAGTTTTGACCTTGCAAATCACTTAGTGGAACCGCTTACGGGCAGGAAATATGAATTTGAATTATTCCCGCTGTCTTATCAAGAGATAGTTGCTCACAACGGTGAGCTTGAAGCGAAGCGAAACTTAGAACGAATGATGATCTACGGACTTTATCCGGATATTTACTTAAGTCCACAGGAATCGGCGCAAGAATTGATCGAAGAGATTAAATCCTCGTATTTGTTCAAAGATATTCTCACTTACAATGAAGTGAAAAACTCAGATGCACTAACGAAACTCCTGCAGATGCTCGCTTTGCAAATAGGAAGTGAGGTTTCATATTCCGAACTCTCGCGAAGCATCGGGATAGATATCAAAACAGTGAAAAGATATATAGATCTCCTTGAAAAAATCTTTGTAATCAAAATCTTACCAGCATTGAGTAGAAATATGCGTACAGAGATATCCAAATCCAGAAAGATATATTTTTATGACCTTGGTATCAGAAACGCTCTAATCAGAAATTTTAACCCACTTGAGATCAGAAATGATGCCGGTGGTCTTTTTGAAAACTTTTGTGTGATGGAAATGCTGAAAAACATTTCCAATGCACGTAAATTTGCCAATTTTTACTTCTGGAGAACATGGCAGCAACAGGAAGTGGATTTTATCGTTGAAGCTGATGGACAAATGCACGCCTACGAATTCAAATTAAACAAAATTCACACAAGCATGCCAAAAAGCTTTCACGATCTTTATCCAAAAGCGTCATGGAAAACCATACATCGAGGAAATATTAATGAGTTACTTATAAGTAGACTGTAAAAAACTTTGCATCCTCTCAATATTACCCTGGATGGATGAAACACCTATATACTTTACAAGTAAGTATTTTTCTAAATCAATCTTATCATGTAAATATTCGTCAATATCTCCCTGAGGCCCATACTTCTGTAAAAGCTTATCTTGTAACATTTTCATCTTCTCTATAACAAATCTCATAATATTCTTTTCATCAACTGACAAAGAGCCAGTTGTTTTATAAATTTGCTGCATGTAGGTAAACTTATAATCTAGATACATGTAGGCAAAATGAAGTGAGTCAGATTCTTTTTCTATTTTGGCATACGATCTCTCAATTTTCGGTACAGTATAGTGCTTATTTGTAAACATCTCTTTAACCGCTTTCAGGACGCCTCGGATTAGTTATTAATATTGAACCTGGAGAATATCCAATTTTTGGTAAATTAGGTCGCAGTGGAGATCGACTTGGCCTAATGCTCAAATATGCACCTGGGACAAGTCCAACAGCAGGAGTAACTTCTATCCCTACTGGCGGAACACCTAAGGTCTGGTCTCAGAAAAAAAATCCGGATCCGGGAACGGAAATCGAAATATCATTGAATGATCCGGAATATGGTGATTATTTAATGATCATGCCTTCGGGCGATAGTCGTGATGGCATCCTATCTCCTGTTGGAGTTGATTTCCAAGATTTCATGCTAAGTGCTCAAGACATACCTTGGCATAGAGGGCATCTCACAGGCATGCCTGAAATCCCTAAAGATTTAGATCTTCCAAGTCCAGAAGAACTACAGCTGTTCCAGAAAATCGTTCATTGCATTATTTCTCAGAAGCTCTACGTGGGCTACTCTTGGTCAAAGGATTTACCCCAACACCAGGAGAAATTGAACCAATTGTAACTAGTTATCATAATAATTTAAAAGAACGCATACAAGACCTTAGAATTAAACTTCCTGCTGAAACTCAAATTGAGTTACCAGCGCCACGAAAGCCACTTTGGAAAAGGCCTATGTTACCTATTTGGTCACCTGTAACAGAGTTGCCACAAAATGAAGTTGAAAAAAGTTGATCGTAGCCAATGGCCAGCTGCTCTATATGCAACTGGCCATTTTGACATAAAACCCTACAAATCATCTGTCAAACACCTGTTCCTTTCGCCATCACGAAGATTTCTAGTGATCTTGATTTTGAAATCATCTGTTAATTCGCCTATCTGTTCCTCCATTAAAAAGTTACAGCCATACACTTTTTTGTCTGGAGCTATTACAAAAAAGTTTGTACCAGCAGGACAGTACTTATTCTCATTTGCAAGTTCTTGCCCTTTGCCTTGCCGAGGACCAAAATTACCGTGTATTTGAACTGACAATTCATCTTTGTCATATTTCTGACGAGCCTTTTCAAAGGCTTCAATAACTTTTAGACGCTCTTCATCTGTTAAATTTCTTCTCACCTCATATTTTGCACTACCTGATTTCGTGTATTTCAAGAATTTTATCTCATCAGCGCCCATTTCATTGACACTCTTACACATAGCATCAATTGATTCATAATTCTCTGGCGTGATAGTCACTGCGATTTGAACCCTAAAACCCCTCTCTTTCGCCTCTTTCACAGCTCCCCTCACGATTCGCTCAGGCATACTTTGCAACTCATCTTGAATACCAAAGTGTAAACTCATCCTTACTTCTTTTATTCCGTTTTCTTCAAGCTTGTCAAAAACTTCTGGATTTCTAAACAAAATCAATCCATTGCTTAAGATATAGCTTTGCCCAGCCTCTTTGTACGCTTCCAAATACCCTAGATTTGTTAGAGTTTCGCTACCAGCTATGATTATTCTATATTTAGTTTTCAGCTCTTTCACGATTTTTAAAACATCTTCAGGTAACATAACTCCTTTATATGGAAGAAAGCAGTGAGTACATGCAATATTACAACTCGGTTTGTCATTTACCATTAAGAGCACCTTTGCCCTCTCAGTTTCTTGGATTATTGGTAATTTATTCATAAAATTTAATTTAAAATATAAAAAAACACCCCATTTTCAGAGGTGTAGATGCAAGTTCATATAACAAGCTCTATCGCTAAAACCTCTGAAGCGAATGGAACATATGATACCAAGCTGCTACTTGAAGAAACTTTTTTCTCACCAATTGTGTGGTTTGTTTACTTTGCATTTTTTTATACATCTTAAATCTAAATAGATTATGCCATGTGTCACTACGAATGTCAAAACTTTCACGCTAAAAAGACCATTTTTTTTATGATACTTTGCATAAAGGAATTCCAAAATCTCTTAAAACACGTGCAAATGCAGAAGTTCTATGCTATACTTCTGATAGAGGTATGAAGAAATTAGATGACAGATAATTGAATAGTAGCTCGAAGAAGAATAAATAACATAAAAAAGAATGAAGAAAACGAAGAAAGAACGAAATTGCGCTTTTATCGATGCGCAAAATTTGCATATGTCGATCGAAGCAATGGGTTGGAGACTTGATTACAAGCTCTTCCGCACTTATTTGCAAGAACACTATAATGTAAAAAAAGCCTACATGTTCATGGGCTTCAAACCAGATGAACAACATATGTACGAGGCCCTAAGCGAGTATGGATATGACTTGGTTTTCAAACCAGCAATCACACTCAAAAACGGTACTACAAAAGGGAATTGCGACGCAGACCTAGTTCTGCAAGCAATGATCGATTACAAAAAATATGACAAAGCCATAATTGTAAGTGGCGACGGCGACTTCCATTGTTTGATCCAATTCTTAAAGGAACGCGGCAAACTCGACACAGTCCTTGTGCCCTCAATTGACACCTGCTCTGGTTTGATAAAAAACCTTGTAGATGAAAAACTTGAGTCAGTGAGTGATTTGAAAAAGGAACTTGCCTACATAAAGGTAGCACGCGCGGTTAAGAAAGCTCCTGCCAAAGCTCCAGTGAAAAGACACTTTACTACTGGATTTGTGGTTAGGAAGTTGGCTTCGGTTTAAGAATCACCCATTTTGATGGTCATTTACCTCGAATACTACTAAATCTCCAGTTGCATTAAACACTCCATAAGCACGATATTGCTTATTGATACGGAAATACCAAATCCCGCTACCTTTGGGTTTTCTTTCTCTAAATCGTACTGTCAAAACACGTTCTTCAAGCAAATATCTCTTAGCTTTTTGATATTGTTTAGCTAGATTTCTAGATTTCAAAAACTTAACAACCTCTGGAGTCTCAAATATCTGTGTTATCTTCATATATTTTTAAGTTCAGATGCATCCATATTCAAAGCCATCTTCGCTTTGGTCGCCAAATCCTTGGTCATCTCGCTCTCATCAAGCTCTACAAGATCAGTCTCATAAAACATATCCTCATATTCCTGAATATCCATTAAAACAGCGACGGGCTTATTATTTATAAAAATATATTTTGGACTCTTCCGCAAACCATCTAAACAGTCCTTAGTATTTGTACGAAGGTCAGTTACCGATACACATTTATCTTTAATCATGTTAAATTTAATAAGAAATTTACATACAAATTATATCATGAATTTATATGTGAATCAAGTGCGCTATAATTTCGCTCACCATTGCAAAATCAGCCTGTTAGTGGCAAGGTTTTGATATGGTTTCGACTGCTCATTGACAGTGAGTGGGCTCTCACCTATGATTTGTACGAAATTAACAAAGATCAATATGAAGAAAAATAATAATATTGTTATATATCAGGCGAAAAATGGCGCCATAGAACTCAAAGGTGACTTGAAAAAAGAAACTCTTTGGGCGAGTCAGACGCAAATAGTTGAACTTTTCGGAGTAGATCAATCCGTTGTGTCTCGTCATATAAAAAATATATTCAAAGACAATGAGGTTGTTCAAAAAAGCAATATGCAAAAAATGCATATTCCAAATTCTGATAAACCTGTAACTTTTTATTCTTTAGATGTGGTATTATCGGTCGGATATAGAACAAATTCAAATATTGCTATTCAATTCCGTAAATGGGCGACCAAAACTCTTAGAACTCATATTGTTGATGGATATACGATAAATCCTTCTCGTATTGGGAAGAATTATGAGATGTTTTTGCAAGCAGTTGAAGATGTAAAAAAACTACTACCAACGGATTCAAATCTAGGAACTAGCGATGCCTTGGAATTGGTAAAAATGTTTGCTGGAACATGGTTTTCGCTAGATGCATATGATAAATCTTCTCTGCCAACATCCGGTTTGTTCAAAAAACAGGTTGATATAACTGCTGAAGAGCTTTTGACTGCATTGGCAGAGCTGAAACATAACCTGCTGACCAGAGGTGAAGCGACTGAGCTTTTTGGGCAAGAAAAAAAATCAGGGAATTTAACCGGTATAGTTGGGAATGTATTTCAATCTTTCGGAGGGGAAGACCTCTACCCTACTGGGGAAGAGAAAGCCGCACATTTGCTTTATTTTGTGATTAAAAATCATCCTTTTAACGATGGGAATAAGCGAAGTGGAGCCTTTGCCTTTGTATGGTTTTTGAAAAAAACAGGTTTACTTGATATTTCACGTCTATCGCCAGAAGCATTAACGGCTCTTACACTTCTGATCGCTGAGAGTAATCCAAAAGACAAGGATAGAATGGTTGGACTTATTGTCCTGATTTTAAGGAAGGAATTATAATTATATGGAACCACTGGCATCAAAAATTAGGCCGAAATCGCTTGAGGAGTTTTATGGACAAGAGCATCTCGTGGGGGCAGGTAAACCGCTACGTGTTGCGATAGAAGAGAAACATCTTTTTTCTTTTGTTTTGTGGGGGCCTCCCGGAGTTGGCAAGACTACGCTTGCGAGGATTTATGCACATGCGATTGATGCAGAGGTTTATGAGCTATCTGCGGTGTCGGCCGGCAAGGCCGACATCCGAAAAATTGTCGATGAACAATTTTTCGGCCGCCCAAAAGTCCTCTTCCTCGACGAAATCCACAGATTCAACAAAGCCCAACAGGACTTCCTCCTCCCTGCGGTTGAAAAAGGTGATCTCACTCTGATCGGCGCCACTACCGAGAACCCAAGTTTTGAAATCATATCTCCCCTACTCTCGAGGTGCAGAGTTTTTACCCTGCATTCACTGGATGACTCCTACATGGAAAAGATTTTACATAAGAGCGGATACGAGATGAACGATGAAGCCAGAGAGTGGTTGATACGCATGGCAAATGGAGACGCCAGACAAGCGATCACCATGATCGAAAACACACATTCTCTATACAAAAAAATCACCACGGAGACGCTCAAAGACACTTTGCAATCAAAATTCCTCAGATACGACAAAGCAGGAGAAGAACACTACAATCTCATAAGCGCATTTATAAAAAGCATGCGCGCCAGCCAACCCGACAGCGCCTTATATTATATGGCACGCATGTTGGATTCCGGCGAAGACCCAAAATTCATCGCTAGAAGAATGGTAATTTTCGCCAGCGAAGACATCGGCATCGCCGTCCCAACCGCCCTCGTCGTCGCAAACGAAGTTTTCCGCTCCGTTGAAACCATCGGCCTCCCCGAATGCGCCCTAAACCTCGCCCACGGCGTCACATATCTCTCAAATTGCAAGAAGGATAGGAGCGTCTGCGATGCCCTCGGCCAAGCTATGAAAGATGTAAAAGAATATGGCAACCTCCCCGTCCCCCTAAACCTCCGCAATGCCGAAACCAAACTCATGAAAGAACTCAACTACGGCAAAAATTATGAAAAATATACGAAAGAAGATCTGATGCCGGAGAAGCTGAGGGGGAGGAGGTATTTTTAATAAAATAGTGGATAAACCCAAGTTGTTTATATACACTGAGTTTGTCTCTATTAACGAGAAAAGATAACTAATTATACTTGATTAAATGAAAAATAACGTAAAAAACTACGCATTCATTGATGGACAAAATCTTCATTTGGGAACGACTGAAACTGGATGGAGTATTGATTATAAACGATTCCGTATCTATTTGCGTGATAAACATAACGTGGATGAAGCTTATTACTTTTTAGGCTACGTTTCAGAAGAGCAACAAGAATTATATAATAATCTACAACGTGCGGGCTTTATTGTCTCTTTTAGAGAACATAAAGAAGCATTTGTCGGAAAGAAAAAAGGTAATGTAGATACAGATATTGTTTTTGAAATGATGAAGGCTCTTATTGATGAAGATTTCAATAAAATTATTTTAGTTTCTGGTGATGGTGATTATAAAAAAACAGTGGATTACTTGATAAAGAAAGGGAAGTTTGAAAAAATCCTCTTCCCGAATCAGAAAAAAGCATCTTCTCTATATAAAAATCTGGGGAATAAGTTTTTTATGGATTTAAGTCAGAATGGACTACAAGAAAAACTTGAATACAAAAAAAGAAAAGGGTAGCTAAAGCACTAACACTTTTCGCACCCCTTTTCGTCGTAATACATATTAAGTATAGAGTAATAGATGGGTGAAATGCAATAGATTGTATATAGAAACTATCCTGAAATGCCTATGGTAATTGGTAAAAAACTATTTAATTCAAGCAGGCGTAGCGAGTTAGTTTTATGTCGGACACTTTTCTTTTTGAACCTGATCCGAGTTCTACCATTTTGTTGACGTCAACAAAATGATCTAAAGAGCTTTGTTTTGCGTTTTCGCAAGACCCCTTGGCTTTTATAATTACTTTTTCAAAATTACGCCACTCGGCATATTCCAGTAATTGTTGCAGTTCTCTGGCAAGCCAGTATTCAACACCGTCTTCTTCGTGGCTATAGTCTTCAAATGATTTGTGTAGTTTTTGGATGGTTATTTTTTGCATAATTGCACAATTAAGTTCTATAAATTCGCCAACATACTAGGTGAGTGCATACCCACTGTCAATGGAATTTTTAAGCCTTTCCAATCTTAAGATAAAAGTTTTTGTATATCCTCGTGGCTAAATTCTTTTTTATAATCAATGAGTTTTGGATGTTTAATATTTCGAAGTTCTTCGTCATAAGTGGACATAATACTTCTTGCTCTCTTTTGATATACTTTCCAGTTTTTTTGAGCAGAAAATTTATTAAAAACCTCAGTAAACTCCTCCTTGGTGAGCATTCGGTCCAAGTCATTAAATTTATTTTCCACTTCACCAGATAGCCCAGTTTCAAAAGCTCCGATAATAAGTAATATTTCTTCATACATTGAATTTCTGGTGAGATCGGATTTAGCAAGATCTAACAATTCCCTGTATTCTTTTGCTTTTTCCAAAAATAAAAAATCATAAAGCATGTTGGTGTATGTCCCATAATTTTTCACTTCAACAAAATCTTTGATGCTATCTGTGAAATCTTTACGATATTCTTTTGTTTCATTTCTCGTCTCTTCAAATTTCTCTGCCAATTGATTTACAAATTTTGGATCTTGAGTGGCAATTGCCATAACTTTTTTGAAATCAGACTCCACCCGAATAAAATATTTCCTGATTTTTTTACCCATTTCATTGTTTTCAACCATAGCTAATTCTTTCGCCATATCGATTGAAATAATGTATTCTTTTGGGATAACTTGACCAGTTATAGCATCTATCAATTGCCCATCAGAACGGGCTTTTACACCGTTCCCCGATTTGGGAACGGTAAAAAAATCCAGATCATCGATAAAATCGTACTTACTGATTCTATCAGTAATCCATGTGGCAAATCGTCTTCCAACCCCCAGCCACTTATGAAGTTCACGGGCATTCACAAATCTTTTTTTCTCCCCTTGGATATCTTTTTGGACAACATTGATATTTATAATTTCATTCATAATTTTTTATTCAAAATACGCCAACATCATAGGTGAGCGCACGCCCACTGTCAATGGGATTTTAGCCTACCCCAGAGCCCCCAGCCTATCTTGAAAAAGACCGCAAATACTCCGCCGCCTCATGCTCTGCAATTTCACGATCGATCCAGCCTCGCAAATACGCATCCCCATAAGCACCCGCCTCTCCCCTGCCCGCTCATAATCAAACAACATCGCATCTTTTACCACTCTCTCAAAGCACACAGCTGGATCATCACCTTCTTTTGCCATATTAACCAGATTCTTTATCGCATAACGATACTACAAAAAAAAACATTAGGCCAATACTTCGGCCCCCTTTCCACCAATTTCACAGCTTCTTGTAAGCATAAGGTTTCAACAGTCATGGTTGTTGTTAAAGGTGGGTATTTTAGGGGAATGGGTTGAGTAAGGGAAGGGTTTTGGGTATGTTTGGGTGGGCGCATTCGACAGCACGAATGGGCTCGCCCCCCCCCTTCTCCGCTCCATAATTATTAAAAATAAAAACCTATGGAATTCACATACGTAAAAGAAAAATTATTTGTATCTTTTTCAAAAGAAGAACTAACTAATATGTGGAAGGAAGCCAAGAAAACCCGTTTCTTAGAAATACTAGAGGAACTCAACATTCCTTTTTCAGACACAGAAAAAATCAAAGAAAATATGGATGGAATTACATCTCAAATGGTAGAGGAGGAAAAGAATGATACCGATGAAGAGGAAATATTTATTGGAATATCCCTTTTGGACTTTTACCCAGAATTTCCAGCGCTTTGTTTTGAGCTGAAATCAACTTTCAAATTCAAAGAAGAAAGTATACTAACACTTAACGACCTGAAAAAAGTACTAGAAAAAGATACCCCAACAGACTTTGCTATCGTTTCTGCAACAGGAGAGAAGAATGAAAGTGAGGAAAAAACACCTGAAATGCGCAAATTTCAACACAAAAGATGTACAGTGAAACCTCAAACAAAAGAAGTAACCGAATACATCAAGAAAACTTTAAAAGAAAAGTATGGGAACCGCTTAGAGGAAAATTTAGTCATAACTATCAATCCAAGAGAAGCAGGTGAAATGAAAATTGAATACGAAGAAGTGCATAAAGAATTGAGCAAAGTTGGATATGAGAATTGTGGCAACATGATAATTCATTACAATGATCAAAATAAACATACGGTAATTACAGAAGTGTATCCAACACTAAGACAAATGGAAATTTCAATGATCCCAGAGATACTATAAAAACTCACAATAACTATAAAAATGGAACTAAAGAATTACAAAAAGTTTGCAAAAAAATTCTTTGAAAAAAATAAAGGGAAGCTTGAATCCTTTCAATACAGAGAATTTCGGTGGAAGAGAAACGATTTCGCTTATACAAAAAAAGGAGTGAAAAGTTCATCTGCATCAGGAGAAGAAAGAATCAGAACTGACTGGCTTCACACAGCCATAATACTTGCTGAGGAAATAGAAAAAACAACTGAATTCAAAAAAACAGTAGCGAAACTTGAGAAAAAGCATCCCCCAATAAAGCAAATAAGTATTTTATTAAGAAACTACACGTCAAAGGTCTTCAAAACATACCTAGAAGGAGGTGGGGCAAGTGAACTAAGTAAAGTATCTAAAGCGTTATCGCGCGATCTAACCTTGCCAACTACAAAAATCAAAGCATGCATAAAACTGGATGGACTCACCTTAGAATCAGAATTCATTAATCTCGAGAAAGGGGTGTTAATAAGGCAAGTGAGAAGGGGGGATCTCGAGGAGTTCTCCTCATTAATTATGAGTAATACATACTCCACAAGTCAACATCCAGACATAATACTAGAAATCACCAAAGAATTTAACCAAGTATTCGACATGCAGAAAATAGTCGAAAAATATGTAACTTTCTTAAGTCTCTACAAGGCAAGCGGGATAATGCAAATCTCATACTCTTTACACAGCGAATCTTTAAAGAACTTTGCTGGAGGTACGCTTAGAACAGGGAATCAACAAAGGTATCTTCTTACAGCCCCCCATTACATCGAAAAGAAGGGATAAGGGAATTTTTTGCGGGCTGATGTTATGAATTTTCGAGTAAATAATGCATCATCTTTTGCTTCCTTTTTTTCGCCAATCCTCTGTGAACCCCCAGCTTGCCTTTCCAGTGTGCAAAGGAACCATCACAGCTGT
>JAUYJN010000039.1 GCA_030700255.1 Candidatus Peregrinibacteria bacterium
CCTCCTTCCGGGAAGAGTTTTTGTACAAGATAACGTACAAAATCTGTGCACGTGCACACTTCCACATGATCAAAATTCATTAAATTTGTTTTCGTACGTTTGGATTTTTTAGATTTCAGCATCTACATGCTCTCAAACATACTTTTGATTGCCTAATTTGTTTCAAGAACCGATATTACTGCAATACAGCCACCACTTCCGCAGAGGATTATTTTTTTATTTGATGTGTCGTCAGTTTGATTGCACCGCTCCAGCACTTGTTTGTATAACTCCGGGTATTTTTCAAAAATCAAATACTCGAAGTCGTTATGTAGGTTTGCAAGTACGGTTTCGCGGTCATCATTGATGAGGGCTCCAACGATGACGCGTGCTTTATCTTTGTTTTGACGGCATTTTTCAAGGTCGATGTTCTCGTATGCCCAGGCGGTTTCGACTTCAATTTTGGTATCGATAATTTCGATATTGAGTTTGATTTCACTTTCGAGTGGTTCGATGATTTCACCGAAATGTGTGCAGTATGCAAATTGACTACCTTCTATAAAAAACGCACTATCCATGCTGATTTTGGAAGCGATATTTTTGAGTTTTTTTGGAGGAAAATTAAAATCCCACAGTTTGTTTAGCGCCTTTATGACGGCGGCGGCGTCGCTCGAGCCGCCGCCACAACCAGCTCTAACCGGTATGTTTTTTTTGAGAATTATTTTTATCGCTGTCAGTTTTTTTTCAAGATCCATAAAAACCCCGGATTCAATGGCTTCTTGCTTTAGCAAATTCGCGGCTTTGAAACAGATATTATCTTCACCTTCCGGGGCTGAATATTTTGAATCAGGATCAATTTCAACCACAATCTGAAAATGCCCATCCATAGGCTCTATTGTGATTTCATCACACAAGCTTGGCACCCGCGCGATTATCGTAGACACCAAATGATAATTATCGATTGGATCTTTACCAATAATATCCAGATACAAATTCACCTTCGCGGGCGCCTTCACAAATATACTACTCATAATCAAAAAATTAACTTATATAAGATTCACAAAGCATGTGCATTGTATACCTTTTCCAAATAAATCTATGCCTTCGCCGGAAGTTGCAGTGAGGCCTATTGTTATATTGGGATTTTTTTTGTAGTATGGTTTTAAAATCTCAATTATGCTTTTTTTCAAATCATTTTCTATCGCATCAATTTTTGGTTTTTTGCAGATTAATGCGATGCTCAAATTTCCAATAGAGTAGCCTGCACTTTGCATTTTTTCCAAAATAACTTTCAAATATTCTCGACTATCTTTGATTCCATTTTCACACATTTTATCAGCAGTTTGTCCGAGCGAACTTTCCCCGAGCGCGCTTGAGATAGCATTAAATAGCGCATGTAATATGATGTCCCCATCTGAATTTGCACTGAGTTTTGGAAAGTCTGAAAATTGTAATCCGCCAAGAGTTAGGATGCCGTCTTCTGCAAATTCATGTGAATCTTGCCCAACACCAACTCGTTGCTCACGAGCACAAGCATTTCCCAGTCCAATCCCCGCGCGCATTTTCCCCAAGTCCTCTTCTGTTGTAATTTTAAAATTTGTCTTACTTGCCTCGATCAATGTATAGGCGGCTTTTTCTTCAGGATTTCGATTAATCAAATCCAGCAATTGCAGGTCGTCAGTCATGGCAAGCGCGCCAGCTTGCTTGCCAAATAAGGTGCCCGAAGGGCGACGATTTTTTGCCTGTATTTCTTGAAACAGCTCAATTCCCTTTAAAAGTATATCCAGTCGAATACACTGAGGTGTCTGCATCGCATACAAATCCTCACGATTTAAAACTTCAAATGTCTCGCTACCTAGGCTTTTTCTTCTAATTGTATCTTTAACTTTGTGAGCAACCCCACATGCTCCAACTTTTATTGCTCCGTCTAAGCAAGCCTGAATTTCCTCGACCGTTACTCCGGGATTGGCAGCATTATGTATCATCACAAACGTATCCCCATATTCCTCCTCCTCTACATTTTTTAAAATTTCTTTGACTCCGGCCTGCATAGATTCGAACCTACTCCCTCCAGGCTTGACAAATTTCGCAAAAGGCATACTATTACCACTAATAGTGACGGTGAAAACATCTCCGAATATTTCACTTTCATGAAATATCCTATGAGTTCGCTCAATCACAGACTCATTTCCAAGCTTGCACGCAAGCTTATCCGAGCCAAATCGCTCACTCACTCCACCCCCTAAAATAAGTGCAAAAACATTCATTATAAGAATTAAAATAATACCTAATTCCACCGCAATATATGCTAGAAGAAGATTCAGGACAAGTGGAGACTTTGGACTCAGGCCTACTCTCTCAATTACCGGTTGGTATTTTGATGACAGCAAATGATCGTGATAATAGTTGCGTAGTTGAAGCTATGGATAGTATCCGGAAAACTTTACCTTTGGCCGCATTTTTAGTTAAACCATTTGGTATGACTGCATTTTTGGAATCTATAAAGGATGCCTTACATGGCCGGGAAGGTGATAATATTAAGAATTTATTGGGGGAAGATAAGGCGGTTGTTAATATAGAAGACGACATTCATCTGAATAGGATAGTTGGTGATATATTAGATAATGTTGGGTTAAATCGCAGATCTTTTTTAACGTACAATGAAGCTGTTCGAGCATTACAGGTTGAAGGTGGTAAATGTTTTGTTGAGATAGATGGGTCGAGATTTCAAGTTAGGCTTTTATTGCTGGATTTGCTTACACCGGGAGAGTATGGAATAGAAGATCTTATGGGATTCTTAGTTAAATCTTGACGTTTAGCAGCTCAATAAACTCAATTTCTCCTTTTTCGAATTTGCTTACTTTGTTATCATTTTCCTCAAGAAGTTTTTTTGTCGTACCGTTCCGAAGAGCACTATATGCTTTGTCCAAATTTGAAAAAGTCGATCTATTTGGTTCGAAAAATTCTAATTTTTCAGCCTTTGCAAGGTCGAGGCGAGGGAGTAGATTTGGTTTAACATTTGGATAATACAAACAGTAGTGAATTGGGATTTTCATGTCGGGGATAGCGGCGTGCATCATGACATTGCCGTCTTTGAAATAAACTATTCCGTGGACGAGGGACTGTGGGTGGATGAGCACCTCAATTTTTTCCGGAGGGAGTCCGAAGAGCACAGCTGTTTCTATTATTTCAAATCCTTTGTTCATGAGTGTTGCAGAATCGATTGTAATTTTTTTACCCATGTTTGGCCAAGTGGGATGGTTTAGTGCATCTTGTAGAGTGACATTTTTAAGCTCTTCTAAAGTTTTGCCGAAAAATGGACCGCCGGAGGCGGTCAATATCACCTTTTCTACGTTTTGTTTGATTAATTCCCATGAAATATTTCCATTTTCGTCGACGCAGTTTCTGCGTAAACACTGATGTATTGCGCAAATCTCAGAATCTATCGGCAAAATCATTGCACCATTTTCTTTTGCAATTCGCATCAAATCTTCGCCATCTGAAACCAGAGCTTCCTTGTTCGCAAGTGCAACATTTATGCCAAGTTTAAGTGCTTTTCTCGTAATTTCAGCACCATTTCCTCCGGAAATACAATTTACAACCAGGTCTAGTGGCCCTGCCAACAGTAAACTCAAATCATCATCGCCGGAACACGTTTTTTTTACAGAAAATTCTTCCGTTAATTCTTTTAAAAGTTCAACATTTTCATAACAAGAAAGTCCGACGATTTCAAAATCTCCAGGATTTTGACGTACCACTTCAAGTACATCTCGCCCGACCGACCCGGTCGCCCCGAGCACAACAATTCTTTTTTTATTCAAATTTGTATAGTTCATCGAATGTATAGTTCGTAAACTTAATTGACCCGCATACTAGCTTTGAAAATTAACTTTGTCTAGCTCCGCTTGACACCTAATTGCCCAAGAGATTGAGAGTACAAGGCGTAGCGATGCATTCACGGCAAGTTTTTTTGTTGAAGAGATTGAAGCTCCGAACGACCAGCCGGCTATAGATGCGGCCATTGCCCGAATCCGAACGTTAATAGCAAATTCTTGATTCTTTTGAGCCAACAGGATATTTGATTGCAAAAATCTTGTACTAGTACGAGTCAGAGTCATAAAAACCGCATAACAAAGTCGTATTTTCAAAAGAAAAGTTTAAAAAAATAAGTAAGCCTTAAAAAGTAGCTTTTTATAGAAAAAATAATGATTTTGCAGGCGAAGCGCCGTTCTTCAGAGGCTGTGCGCGCGCACACGTCATGAATGCCGAGTTTCAGACGTCATTCCCTGGAACAGCCGTTGAATGCCGTATTTCAAGGTTCAATCTCCGCAAAAACGCTTTGAACGCCGTATTTCAGACGTCATGGTTAAAAACAAGCCATGAAGTATGTATTTGAGAGGTCATTTTATGGGAGAAGGTGGTGGCTAGAATTTTAGAAATAAATTGATTGTTTTTTTATACTGCCAAGCCCACCTCCGTTGATCCAATAATTCTCGTCAATTTGACATATTACGAATTACGCGTACCATGCTATCTTAATTTTCAAAATGTTTAAATGCGTGATATAAATCAGCTTTTCAAAGGCCAAGCAGGTGATACCTATGAATTGCCAGATGATGAAAGAACTTTGGTTCGTGCGGCAACGCTTGCGGCTCGAGGTGCAGACACAACATATATTCGATTTAAAGTAGGCGCAGCTATTCGGTTGGTAGAGGACGTCTATATGAATAATGTAGCATCCGAGTTGGAGCGCAACTCACGTATCGTTCTTGGTGCTAATACGCAATTTAAAACATATGAAGGAGCTCATGCGGAAACAATGGCGCTAGATAGGGCGCTTATGATAACTCGTGATTTTGCGGCTACAGATGGTGGGGCGAGAGGGATCGTTAGTAAAATAGCGGTTTATTCTCCAGATTCTTCTGCACCTGTGCCACCATGTGGAGGTTGTCGTCAAAGAATATCTGAATTGGTATACGACCCAAATTTCTTCTCTATATAATCTTCCAAAATTTCGATAAATTCATTCGTGATATTCTCTCCGTTTAAACGACAATGTTCAGCGCCATCAATGTAAACTGTTGCGACTGCTTTTTCAAAAGTTCCGGGTAGGCTGATGCCAATATCTGCGTGCTTGGATTCGCCCGGGCCATTTACGACGCAGCCCATGACGGCGATAGAGAGTGTTTCACAGCCTGGGTATTTCTTTGCCCAATCTGCCATGTTATAAGTGATGTGTTTGTTTACATCAAGGGCAAGAGTTTGAAAATATGTAGATTTTGTGCGACCACAGCCCGGGCACGAAGTGACCGAGGGTGCGAAGTGCCTAAGTTCAAGTGATTGAAGAAGAAGCTTACAAACTTCGACTTCGCGAGTGCGCGGCTCGCTTGGGGTAGGTGTGAGCGAGATTCTGATTGTATCGCCAATGCCACGAGTGAGCAGAGCAGATGTAGCCGCGCTCGAAGATACAACTCCCTTCAGTCCAGCCCCGGCTTCAGTTAGGCCAAGATGAAGCGGGTAATCGCATTCTTCGCTCAGTCTTTCATAAATTTCTATCAAATCCATAGTGCGTGAAACTTTTGCACTTAAGATTATTTTTTCTTTCGGTAGTCCAAATGATACGGCGCTTTCCGCACTATCTAGAGTACTTTTAACGATTGCATCGATCAATACTTCACGATCATTTTTTGGTGAACCTACTTCTTTGTTTTCATCCATCAATTTTGTCAAAACATCTTGATCGAGCGATCCCCAATTCACACCGATTCGTATAGCTTTGTCATTTTCGATAGCTATTTTTACAATCTTTTCGAAATTATATCCATGAGCTTGTGCAACTCCTAAATTCCCTGGATTTACCCTGTATTTCCCAAGGGCTTTTGCCATCTCAGGATATTTTTCAAGTAAAATATGACCATTGTAATGAAAGCAGCCAACTAGTGGTACGCCGGCGTAGCCGGCTCCATCAAGCCCAGACCGTATTTCAGCCACCGCCCTTGCCGATGCATCATTGTTTACCGTAATTCGTACTAGCTCAGATCCCGCTTCAATAAGCTCAATGCACTGCGCCAAAGTCGCAGCCGCATCGGCCGTATCCGTATTCGTCATCGATTGAATTCGTACTGGATTTTTACCACCGATCCCGACCCCTCCAACCATTACCTCAATTGTTTTTTTGCGATTTTCCATATAATTTTTAGAATAACCGTAATGCAAACGGTCACTAGGCCGCAAAAACTACCAGTTTTCCTTGACTTTTACAACCTCTTTCATTACATTTTGCGGGCTTACGCATGCGCGAGTGAAGCGAGCTTGCGATGCGAAATAGGGCGCGAAGCAACCATATACGGTTTTTATCATCTAAAATTTATTTTGGCCAAAAGACTTATACTCAACGGAGACATAAGAGCCGATAAGGTTCGCTTACTCGATGAGAGTGGGGAACAAGTCGGTATACTTCCACTGAGTGTCGCACTTGCGCAAGCACAAGAAAAAGGTTTAGAACTGGCATTGGTAGCTACTCATCCGGAGACCCCGGTAGTCAAATTCCTAGACTATGGTAAGCACCAATACGAGCAGAAGAAGATGAAACAAAAGCAGCAAGCGAGAGCAAAGCAAGCTGATGTAAAAGGTATAAGACTTGGTTTGAATACAGGGCTACATGACATGGAGGTAAAGGTTAAGTCAGCTCAAAAATTCCTTTCCAAAGGACATCAAATTAAAGTTCAATTGCAACTGAAGGGAAGGCAGATGATGTACAAGCCTCAAGCAGTTGAGAAGATCAAAGAGTTCGCAAGCATGCTCGCTGAAGATGCAACTGTAGACGGTGAGCCAAAACCACAAGGATACCAAGTTACTATGATCCTTACACCGAAAAAATAATAAACTAAATTTTAATTACTAGACAAATGAAAGCAAAGACACACAGTGGGGCAAAGAAGCGCGTGAAAGTAAAAGGAAAGGGTAAGACGCTTACACTTACTTTTGACAAGGCTGCTCACCGACATCTTATGGTAAATAAATCAAAGAAACAAAAAGCTATTAGAACAACAGAAGCGCATTCTACAAACGTTCGTGCTTTAAAAAGATTGCTTAAAAAATAGTTAAAAAAATCCTGTTGATTTGGGCTAGAATTTCCAAATGACGGAGCGGAACGCAGCTCGCGAAAGCTTGAGTTGCTGGGTAAGGAGCGCAAAGCACAACCTTATCCCATAATAATATTTATATCTTTAAAATTCTAAAACAATGACAAGAGTAAAACGCGGCGTTACACAACGCGCAAAACACAAGAAAGTACTAAAGGCTGCAAAAGGTTACCGAGGGTCACGCTCAAAACTATTTAAAGTTGCAAAGCAGGCGGTTATGAAAGCCGGAATGCATGCGTACCGTGATCGTAAACTTAGGAAGAGAAACATGCGTCAATTATGGACACTTCGTATGTCAGCATCTCTCCGTACTTTGGGTACAAACTACTCACAGTTCATGGACAAATGCTTCAAAAAAGACGTTCGAATAAACCGCAAAATGTTTTCAGAACTTGCAACTCGCAATCCGGAAGTATTCAAATCTATAGTTGAACAAGTAAGCGCATAACATCATAAATATATAATCAAAAAGCCCCGCATTCGCGGGGCTTTTTTAGTCCAATTTAAGTGATTACCGGCACTTCGTATCCTCCAATTGTCACTACTATTTCCGCACCCTTTAAGGTTTCATCAGGAAAGCTAATTTTATTAATATGAAGACCTGGTGATGTAATTGTATGACTTATTATATTTCCATTCTTTGGTGTAATTTTAACTACTATTTCTCCTGGTATATAAGCAATGTTTGGTGGCCACATTTTGTCTCCATCTATGATGCGAGGCTTAGTATGGAAATTTAAGATAATAAGACCTTTTCCAGGAATGACAACTGCACTTGCTACTTGCTTACTTTTAGCGCCAAGTTCTTTGACGGCAAAAGTAGAACGTTCCCATTCATCAAAATATGGGGAAGCTTGACGTGCTATTTCTATCATTTCAGTTTTTGTAAAACCTATTGTTCCATTAGTACGTTTTTCTGATATAAATCTATAATAATTTTTTATAAAATCCGGATCCATTGCAAGTAATCGCTCCCACTCAACTGTAAACTTACATTGAGTTAATATTTGCAAATCTACATCTAGTATTCCCCCATTATACCCCTCATCTACAAAGCTATAGTCCAATCCTAGGTCAAAAAGCGCCGATAGCTTTGGGTTTTCTTTTAACAGGGCGATATTCTCATCTTGAGAGGTTACATAGCCGAGTAATCGTTGAATTACATATGCATGCCCTTCATGGAAAGATTTAGATTGAGCCCCTTCCGGTTGAAGAAAAATATGTGTAAATTCATGGATAATAACACCCTCCGAATGATCATTCAGAACAAGTCGCTCCAAAATTGGCGTTTCCTCCGCTACCATATCTCCTGATAGGGTTGGAGATCCTATGACTTTCCACGGAACGAAACCATTCTGAGTTAAGGATGGGTCTTTTTCAATGGGGCAATCGATTTCACGGGGAAATCGCATAGTTTCTTCACCGAAGTAATTAACGTATCTGTTATACGCAGAACGAATTCCATTGAAAGTTTCTTCTTTTTCATATGATGAAAAACCACTTCCTTTTTCGAAATAGAACCTCACATTTCCAAGTACAAGCTCCTTTATTGGAGCTACCTCAGTCGCCGACTTAACGGGACCTTCTTCATTAGATATTAACAACGCCACGCCTCCACCTGCCGTGAGGACTGTGGCAATCCCTACACGAACGATAGCAGTTCTTCTGCTTAATTCTTGAACTTCAGCGGTTTCATCTCCCAAATCAGCCCTTTGTTTTTTAGCTTTTTTGCTTCCCCCAGTTGGTATGGATGTTCGTTCAAGCTTTTCACGCCTTTCAGCAAGATCTTTTCCCCAAATTAAACGTGATACAATACTGGGCATGGTTGGCATATTTATATGCTAAGACCGTATTATACGTCAAAACACCGCCACGTCAACCGACTCAGGGTTCTTTAAACAAATTGGGCAATCAAAAGTATGTTTGAGAGCATGTAGATGCTGAAATCTAAAAAATCCAAACGTACGAAAACAAATTTAATGAATTTTGATCATGTGGAAGTGTGCACGTGCACAGATTTTGTACGTTATCTTGTACAAAAACTCT